>CADAXH010000048.1 GCA_902791785.1 uncultured Ruminococcus sp.
TGAGTACTCCCGAGGCTTTCCTGGCTCCCAAAATGTTCAATGCCGGAACCGGGTTCTGGGACGGAACCCGTAAGAAAACCGGAATTGTTTATGACTGGAGGAATGAAGTCCCGGCAGTTGAGGGAAAATATACAAAAGAGTCCATAAAAGCAGCCCTTGTCAAGATTGATGTCGACAAGACACCGACAAAGATTGACACAGCGCACTCTTGCGGTGTCGGCGGCGTTGCAGTCGTTGCTACAGATGCAGCTATTTTGAACAAAAACAGCCTTTTCTACTCGACTTATACGCAATTTAATGTAAAAGACAACTACACACTGAAAGTGGTTTTCAGCGACGAGGACGGAGTCAGCAATTCCAGACTCGGCGAATACAGGGTATATTTAAAGACCAACGACGAAAAAATAATACCGGTCAGAGATTTTTCTCAAGACTACAGTGATATTAATTTCAACATAAGCGAAGCACTCGCTTCACTCGGTCTTTCAACAGTAAGGGCCAGTGTTCAGTTTGAAGTTAAATCTGCCGAAGACGCTTTCAGATACATTCTTATTGAAAAATGTGTACTGTCTGCAGATGAGACAGCCGTTAATCATGGCGATCTTGGTTTGATTTCCATTAACGATGCAACAGAAATGATCAATTGCGGAGACAAGAATGATATTTCCTACTGGTCATGCACCGGCAGAAAGGGAATTCACAATTCCGAAATATACTATTGTTCATATGTGGTTGACACATATGCACTGATTTACGGAAATGCAGATCTTCTGACATATTCCGCTGTTGAACTCCAGTCCTGGATTGACAAGGGATGGTGTGAATATGATCCGGCGGTAGGTCCTGAATCATTTAAAAAGCTGTCTGAAAATTGTCCGCTTGATAAGGTTGTCAGCCAGCAGATTAAATCTGTAACCAAAAAGCTGTCAAGCGTGACAGGTGAAGGATACAAGTATTATCAGTTCGGATATACAAAGATGCCTTCATACATTCTTGGTACAGATGCCAGCGGATTTGACATTTTCAAGAAAGCATTCGCGGGACTCAGAACATCTCTGATTCTCGGTGTGCTCACAGCTGCATTCTGCTTCATGTTCGGCCTTGTCTGGGGTTCAATCTCAGGTTATTTTGGTGGAACTGTTGACCTTTTGATGGAGCGTTTCTGTGAAATTCTGAGCGGTGTTCCGTGGATAGTTATTATGACATTGTGCATTTTGCATCTCGGAAACAACTTCGGTACATTCCTTCTTGCATTGTGCATTACGGACTGGATGGGAACCGCATCAAGAACGAGAACACAGTTCTACAGATTCAAAGGCAGAGAATACATTCTTGCATCCAGGACACTTGGTTCTTCGGATATGCGTCTGATTTTCAAGCACATTCTTCCGAACTCTATGGGTACAATTATTACTTCAAGCGTTCTGCTAATACCAAGCGTTATTTTCTCAGAAGCTTCACTTGCATATCTGAATTTGGGACTTCAGGGACTGCAGTCATTCGGCGTAATGATGTCTGACAACCAGAAGTATCTGGGTATTTATCCTAACCTGGTAATTTTCCCGGCAGTAATTATGGCTCTTATGATGATTTCCTTTAACTTGTTTGGTAATGGATTAAGAGATGCGTTCAACCCGACATTGAAAGGAAGTGAATAAGATGGCAAAAGAAAAGATATTATCTGTGAATAATCTTGTTATCAATTTCAAGACAGACAATGGTATTCTTAAAGCTGTCCGCAACGTTTCCTTTGATCTGTACAAGGGCGAAACCCTGTGTATAGTCGGTGAGTCGGGATCGGGAAAATCTGTAACATCCAAGGCAATAATGGGAATTCTGGCCAACAACTCGATCGTTGAAGGCGGAAACATAATGTACAGAGGAGAAAACCTTCTCGAAGTATCTGAAGAGGAATTCTACAAGATCCGCGGACACAGAATCGGAATGATATTCCAGGATCCGCTGTCTTCTCTGAACCCCATTGTCCGTATAGGAAAACAGATTACAGAGGCGACTCTTCTTAACTCCGACAAGCTCAGACTGATGTACAATGATCTGATCAGCGACGATCTGATTAAGTACAAGAACACTCTTGCCAAGATGCAGATTGAGATTGACAATGAGAAAAAGCAGACGAATGAGTATATTATCGAACTCAATTCCAAGGAAGGCCTGACTGATGAAGAAAAGGCCAAAAACAAGGAACTGATTAAACAGAAAAAGGCTGAACTCAAAGAGTTCATCAAGAAAACCAAAGCTGAATACACAGAAAAGGCCAAAGGCTATAAGCAGGTTCTTGATGTGACCAAGAAGGATGCCAGATTAAAAGTCAAAGACTACAAAGAAAAAACTAATAAAGAACACGCAGACAAACTTAAAGAACTGCGTGCAAAAAAGAGCAGCGCTGGCAGCAGAGAAGAAAAAGACAATGTCAAAAAAGAAATCGAAGCTGAAAACATCGCTTATATGGACAAACTGAAAATCACAAAGGCCGAGGCAAAGAAAAGAGCCGTTGAAATAATGAGAGAGGTTGGAATTCCGCAGCCCGAACTCAGATTCAATGAGTATCCTTTCCAGTTTTCAGGTGGTATGAGACAGAGAATAGTTATTGCAATAGCTCTGACTGCTTCTCCGGAAATACTGATTTGTGATGAACCTACAACAGCTCTGGACGTAACGATTCAGGCTCAGATTCTTGAATTGATCAACAGAATCAAGGCTGAGAGAAATCTCTCCTGTATATTTATTACGCACGACCTTGGCGTTGTTCCCAATATGGCAGACAGAGTTGCTGTTATGTATGCCGGAAAGATTGTCGAAACAGGAACGGCAGATGAAATTTTCTATGATCCTCGTCATCCTTATACCTGGGCATTGCTTTCAAGTATTCCTGACGTTGACAGCAAAGAGAAACTCGAAGCCATTCCGGGAACTCCTCCGAATATGATATACCCTCCGAAGGGAGATGCATTTGCTCCGAGAAGCAAATATGCAATGAATATCGACTTCAGAGAAGAACCGCCGACATTCAAAATCACAGATACGCACTATGCTTCAACATGGCTGCTTGATCCTCGTGCACCTAAGGTCGAGATGCCAAAGATTGTAAGTGAACGTATCAAGAAATCTTTAGAGGAGGATGAGAGCGATGAGTAAAGTCGAAGAAAACATCAACTCTGAAGAAGTCAAAGACGTTCAGGATACAGTTGTCAGCGAAGAAGACGTAAAAGTTGAAGAACTCAGCAGACACGAATTTGACAAGCATTACGGAATCAAGAAGGGTGTAAAACAAAAACCCGAATTGAGAAAGAAGGGAATACTCCTTTCAGTAAAGCATCTCAAACAGCATTTTCTTGTCGGTAAAGGTCTTATAAAGACGAGAATCAAAGCTGTATCCAACATTTCTTTTGATGTTCACGAAGGCGAATGTGTAGGCATCGTGGGTGAAAGCGGATGCGGAAAAACAACCACAGGCCGAAGCATTATCAAACTCTACGATATCACGTCGGGTTCGGTTTACTACCGCGGAGTCAGAATCAGCGGCGGTACTCGCTGGAACAAAAAGGAAATCAAGTATACCCTGATCAGGGAAAAAGAGAAGATTAAGCGTCTGAAACATAAAGAAAAAGAAGAAATTGAAGCGCTTAATTCCAATTATCCGAATTATGAACAGGTAATTGCGGACATCAAGAACAGAACTCAGACTGAAATTGATAAGATTAAAGCTGATTCCAGAAAAGTTGTCAAAACGCAAAAGCAAAAAATCAAACAGATTAAATACGATAACAATCATGTAAGCAGAAAGCTTCTTAATGAGATTCAGATGATTTTCCAGGATCCTATCGATTCTCTGGATCCGAGAATGACCGTTGAGGACATCATTCAGGAAGGCTTCAAGATTCAGGGAATGAAGAACAAAGCCCGCAACCACGAAAAGGTTGTTGAGGTGCTCAACAAAGTGGGTCTTGTAGAAGAACATGCTTCCCGTTATCCACACGAATTCTCAGGCGGTCAGAGACAGAGAATCGGTATTGCAAGGGCTCTTGTAATGAATCCGAAACTTCTTATCTGCGACGAACCCATTTCAGCTCTTGACGTTTCAATCAGGGCCCAGATTATCAACCTTCTTAATGATCTTAAGAAGGAGATGGGAATTTCGCTGATATTCATTGCCCATGACCTGTCTGTTGTCAAGTATTTCTGCGACACCATAGTAGTTATGTACTATGGAGTTCAGGTTGAAAAAGCGTCAAGTGAAGAATTGTTTAAGCATCCTCTGCATCCTTATACAAAATCACTTTTGTCCGCTATTCCGAAACCGAATCCCAAATCAGAAAGAAAGAGACAGAGAATTACATATAATCCGAGAGAAGCTCACGATTATACTCACGGAGACAATCATGCTTTGAGAGAGGTATGCCCCGGACACTTTGTTGACTGCAACAAGGCTGAGTACGAGCAGTATTTGAAAGAGATTCAGGAATCATGACACTTTTTAAAAAGCTGTTTCTGCATTCGCCTTTCAGGTATCTTGCAGCATTCCTGATTTCTTTGGCAATCGGTCTGACAATCCTGATAATTAACGGATTTGACAAACTGATTTATTATGTAAATGCTTTCAGCGTCGGAGGAGCAATCACGTTTCTCGTGGGGCTTCTGGCTCTGTTGTCTTCTCTGGGTGCTTTTGATACTTTTGGGTATGCTTTTTCAACATTCAGGAAGAGAAGGCATAAAGATCTGTACGAATATACCTTGGCAAAGAATGAAAAACGTTCGCTCAACAGGTTCACTTTTGTTCCTTATCTTGTTGTCGGACTGCTGATATTCATTGTCGGTATGATACTGTTTGCCATTTTCACAAACAGACCGCTTCAATAAGCATATTTTGCAAAAAGACACAGATATTTCCACCTGTGTCTTTTCAGTTAATAATTTTGTGATGACAATTGCAAAATGATGGTATATAATAAGAAAACAAAACATTAATAACCATGTTGGTTAATACATTTGAGGAAAAAATGAAAAGAATAGTATCTATTATTGTTGCGCTGCTTATACTTGTTTCAAGTATGGCATACGCTATCGGCTGTACCGGAAAAACCGGCGGAGAAACAACCACGGTTCAGGATGTGGAAACCACTGAAAGCACTCAGACAACAACTGCTGAAACCAGTGCAGAAGCCACAACTGAGGAAACAACTACCGAAGAAACAACCACAACCGAAGAGGAGACAGAGCCTGAATATCTCAGACCTGTTGTTGACTTCAATGACTTTGTATTTGAAAATGTCGAAAGATCCGAACTTGATGAGGCAGAGGCGCTTTTGAATGCAGCTGTCGAAGAGGATGATTTTGATAAGATTTCAGAAGCTTATGAAGTATTCAATGAATTGTATTTCAAAATCTCCACTATGTCGAAACTGGCATCAATAAAGTATTACAGCAATACAGAAGAGAACAAGGAGTATGACGAGATTTCCACAAATCTTGATGAGCTTTTCAATGACGCAATGACGATCTTTATAAAGGTTTCATACAAGGTTCTTACGGAATCTGAGCATGCTGACAAAATCAGAGGCGAAGTAATCAGTGAAGAAGACTGCGATTTCGTAATGGAAAACTACGAGACTTACACGGATGAATTCGCTGAAATAAAGTCAAGAATTTCCGCTCTTGAAAAAGAATACAATGAAGCGCTTGATACAAAGATAAACGTACAGGGAAAGATGGCGACGGTTGACGATATAGTTGACATGTATGACGCCGGAAAACTGACATCTGCAAGATATTATCAGTTTATGAGAATGGCATACAAAGCCATTGCCGAGAATGTTGCTCCTGTTTATGACAGAATAATAGCAGCATACAAGGAAAAAGCTCAGATGCTCGGCTATTCAAGTGCAACTGAAATGCAGTATGACCTGACATTCGGAAGAACTTACACGCCTCAGCAGGCACAGCAGTTCTGGGCATACGTCAAAGAATACATCGTTCCGCTTTATGAGAAATTGAACAATTCAATAACGGCAAAAGAAGAGCGTTCAATATCTTCTTACCAGAACAAAGACGGCTTGCTCAACAAATTTGAAAAAGCAATGGTGACATACTTCAAGGAAGTTTCACCTGAAATGTACAATGCATATCTGTATATCAACAAATGCAACCTTCTGGACATTTCTTCTGATTCCAAGAGATATGACAGTTCATTCACAACATATTTCTATGCATATGACGTTCCTTTTGTTTTCATCAAATCAAGAAATGGTTTCTCTGATGTTACAACCAAGATTCATGAATTGGGACATTTCTTTGATTACTATTTGAACGGAACGGAAGGCTCCGGGGATCTTGACGTAGCTGAAATCCATTCACAGGGAAGCGAAATGCTCTTCTTCAAATACGTTCAGGAAGTACTTCCGGGCGATTACAACGGACTTCTCAAGGATCAGATTCTCGATCTTCTGAATGCAATCATTGAAGGCGCTCTTCACGATGAATTCCAGCAGAAGGCATTTGAACTTGAAGTTGTCAACTACGACAATCTCTATAAACTGTTCCAGAGCTTGTCAGTTGAATATCAGCAGGATTATTCAAACTACATTATAGACGGAAATGATTTGTGGGCTGCTTATCCGCACCACTATCAGTCACCTTTCTACTACATCAGTTATGGTGTATCAGCAATTTCAGCTTTTGAACTGTATGTAAACAGCACAAACGACAGACAGGCAGCTATTGACCAGTACCTGGCAATTATCGGAGCTACTTCAGAGGAAGGATATCTGGACGTAATTACAAGAGTAGGCATGCATTCTCCTTTTGAAGAGTCAACATATACATACCTGTCATCATCACTTAAAAAGCTGTTCAAACTGAAATAATATGACAGTACTTGTTATAGACGGACAGGGTGGAAAAATCGGTCAGCTGCTTGTTGAATCGATTATAAAGGAGCAGATACCGTGCGAACTGGTTGCAATCGGGACAAACAGCATAGCAACAAGCGCCATGCTCAAAGCGGGCGCGGGACAGGGAGCCACGGGAGAGAATCCTGTAATAGTCAATTCGCGCAGTGCAGATGTAATAATCGGACCGATTGGCATTGTTTCCGCCGATTCGCTGCTTGGTGAAATAACACCTTCAATGGCAGTGGCAATTGGACAGAGCAAGGCAGTCAAACTGCTTTTGCCCGTCAGCCATTGCGACAATCAGGTGATTGGAGTCAAGAATTTGTCGATCGGTGAAATGGTTCAGGAAACCATATCTCAACTCAAAAAACTCGTATAACCGAAAAGGCCTTGAAAAAGGCTTTTTCTTTTGCCTTAAAGCTTGTATTTTCGTTGATTTTTTTGCTGTTATGGTATATCATAAGATTGCAAAAACAGACAGCAAAGGAAAAAGGATAATGTATATCAAAAGTGATACATATATCAAAGATGACGAACTGAAAAAGGCTCTGTCTGAGTCTTTGGAAGGAAAGCATCTGAAAAAGGTTCTTATACTTCCTCCGGATTACACAAGGATGTATTCAGGGGCAGGCAAGATTACTTCAATATATTACGATCTGCTCAAGGACAACTGTCAGATTGACATCATGCCGGCTCTCGGGACTCACGAACCGATGACGGAAAACGAGTGGAATGCCTTCTTTGGCAAAAATGTGCCGTTTGACCGGATGATAGTTCACAGATGGAGGGATGACGTCGTCAAAATAGGAGAAGTTCCTGGAGAATTCGTTTCAGAAGTATCTGAAGGGCTTGTCAAAACAAAGATTGAAGTTGAAGTCAATAAAAGACTGCTCGACAAATCCTATGACCTGATTATTTCAATAGGCCAGGTTGTTCCTCATGAAGTTGTCGGAATGGCCAATTACTCCAAAAACATATTTGTAGGGTGCGGCGGTTCGAGCATGATTAATTCATCCCACATGCTGGGCGCATTTTACGGAATGGAAAGAGTCATGGGAAAAGACTTTTCTCCCGTCAGAAAGGTGTTTGACTATGCTGAACAGAATTTCCTTTCTGAAGTGCCGCTCATGTATGTGTTGACTGTTACTTCAAACAAGGGTGATGAGACATTTATCCATGATCTGTTCATAGGAAGATCAAGAACTCTGTTTGAAATGGCCGTCAAGGAGAGTCAGAGAGTCAATTTAACGCACGTTAAAGAGTCTTTCAAAAAAGTGGTGGTATATCTTGACCCAAGGGAATTCAAGAGCACATGGCTCGGAAATAAGGCCATATACAGGACCAGGATGGCAATTGCAGACGGAGGCGACCTCATAATCCTTGCTCCCGGTGTC
>CADAXH010000049.1 GCA_902791785.1 uncultured Ruminococcus sp.
TAACACCAAAACCAACAACGTAACCACTTACGTCATTATCCTGATCGTCCCATTCATAGTCGAGTTCTGTAACGATAGCTGTTACTTTGAACTTGCCTACTCTTGCGTTAGCGAAAACGTCACCGAGGTTTACGCCATCCCATGTGAGGATGAGGTCGCCAGCGGGAGTTGCATCAGTTGCTGTGTAGTTCATTACGTTAGCGAGCAGGTAAGCTGCTTCACCATAGCAGAGCTCGTAGTCCGGGTCTGCTGTCTTTGTGTTGTTCCAGAAAACTTCGTCGATGATACCTTTCTGAGCAGCATATTCAATGAATGAATATTCCCAGTTATTATCATCATAAGTTACGAAAGCTTCGTAACCGAGCATACGAACGATAACTACTGCAGCCTGTGCAAGTGTTACAGTCTGTTCTGGTTCGAAATGCCCAGCACCATCGCCTTTGATGTATCCTCTCTGGTAGGAAGATGCGATGGCAGCTCTGTGATGTGCATCATTAACATCATCGAAGTAGATGATATCTGAGAGAGTTGATTTGTCCCAAGCTTCATCATCGAGCTGGTGAGTCATGATCTTTGCTACCCAGTAGACAAAGTCATTTCTCGAGATTGGCTGAGCGTCCTTTGTACCGATTGTGTCAATACCACAGTTCTCAATATAAGTAACTGCAGGCATATACCAAGCGTTAGAAGAAGCTGCGCCAACTGTTGCGATCATACCAACAAGCATAGCGATTGAAAGTACGATAGCAAGAATTCTTTTTGTGTTCTTCATGGTTTCCTCCTGAAAAATTTAGGTTTCGTAGGGATAATACCCGTAGGGATAGTTATCCCATGAGATTTTCCTAGCGTGTAAATAATAAATCAAAAGTGTCAATATTTCAAGCAGCCACAATGTTTGTAACATAACTGTTACATTTCATTTTTTTCAAAAAAGAAAAACCCCGGATTTTTTCAATCCGAGGTCGTCTTCCTTAATTATATATATACGTCATTTTGCGTACTCGACAGATCTGCTTTCTCTTATTACATTTACTTTAATCTGTCCCGGATACTCGAGTTCTTCTTCGATCTTTTTCGCGATATCCCTTGCTATTACTATCATTTGCTGGTCATTGACGTCTTCTGGTTTAACCATGATTCTTACTTCACGTCCTGCCTGGATGGCATATGACTTCTCAACTCCAGCAAAACTTGATGAAATTTCTTCAAGTTTTTCAAGTCTCTTTATGTAACTGTCAAGATCTTCACGTCTTGCGCCCGGTCTTGCTGCAGAAATAGCATCAGCGGCAGCAACAAGCACTGCAACAACAGTTTTTGGTTCAACATCGCCGTGGTGAGCCTCTCGTGGAGCAAGCCTGCTCTTCTTGCCAGAGTGGGATTGAGTCCCAGTTCGCTTGCCATCATTCCTGCGAGATGGGCAACTTCAACAGAGTGAACAAGAACATTCTGTCCGTAACTTGTTCTGTATTTGAGTCTTCCGAGCAATTTGATGATTTCAGGATTAAGTCCGTTAACTTTTGCGTCAAGAGCAGCCTGTTCGCCGCATACCTTGAGTTCTGTTTCAACTTCTTTTCTTGCCTTTTCAACTGTTTCTTCAATGCGTGATGGATGAATTCTTCCGTCAGATATGAGTTTTTCAAGTGATTTCTTGGCAATTTCACGCCTGATTGGATCAAAACATGAAAGGGTAATTGCTTCAGGAGTATCATCAATAATAAGATCACAACCTGTAAGTGTTTCAATCTTATGGATATTTCTTCCTTCTCGGCCGATGATTCTTCCTTTCATTTCGTCGCTTGGGATAGCAACAACAGATATTGTTGTTTCAGAAACCTGGTCAGAAGCCAGTCTCTGAATTGCTGTTGATATGATATCTCTTGCTTTTTCTTCAGAGTTTTCTCTGAGTTCTTCTTCAATCTGTTTGAGTTTTCCTGCAGCTTCGCGCTTTGCGTCTTCTTCAATGGAAGCAACTATTTCCGCTTTAGCCTGTTCAGCTGTATATCCTGAGATTTCCTCGAGTTTTTTCTCCTCTGCTTCCTTGATTTTTGTGATTTGTTCAGCTATTTGCTCAGTTTCTTTGACCTTCTTTGCAAGAGCTTCTTCTTTTCTTTCGTAGTTTTCTGCTTTCTTCTCGAGCGCTTCCTCTTTTGCAATTGTTCTGTTTTCAAGTTTGATTACTTCAGCTCTGCGCTCTTTGTTTTCTCTTTCTGATTCCTGTTTTGCTTTTAAGATTTCTTCGCGGCCCTCAACTATGATTGCCTTTTTCTGTGATTCGCCTTCCGCTTTAGCGTTTTCGACGATTCTTTTTGCTTCTTCTTCGGCTGATCCGATTGCTTTTTCAGCTTTTGCTTTTCTTATCTGAATACCGATAGCGATTCCGGCTGCGAGACCGATCACTACAGCAGCAATACCGATTAATATAACGTAAACGGTTTCCACTCGTCTACCTCCTTAAATATATATTAAGCACCATGGATACAAAGTACCCATAATACGCTATTTTAGATTATACAACCCGCATTTTAAAGTGTCAATAAACATTTAATTATTAAATTATATAGATATATGCTGTATATTCCGATTTGTTACATTTTGTATCATTTGTTGTTTTTCTTGAAAATATGAAAATCCGGCAATTTTCATTGCCGGACAATCACTATGCAAATACACCGATTAATATTGCTATTACAGCCAGAATCACTGCGCCAACAAGCATGAAGATCATACTGTTGCCTTTTGGATTGTACATAGACTTTAATCTGTCTCTGTTCAATTCATCAATATAGAACTTTGTGTTTTCGTCGATTTTAAGTCTGCCGCTCTTCGGATCTGCATCCACTGCATCACAAATAACCAGTTTTTGCAGTGTGGCAGATTTGCTGTATTTGTTGACAGCGCTTACATTTCTTTCCTGACCTATTTCTGTCAGAGTCTTTGCATTTTCTTCCGAATCTGCACCAGCTTCAAACAAAGCATTGATAAAATCACCGATAACTTTTTTGTGATAGAAAATGAAGAACCATGAAATGATTATTCCCAGAACAATCATCCATGTAACGGATGTCAGTGTTCCGCTCCCGTTGAAGCCTCTGCTGATACCGGTTTCATTTACAGCGTCAAGTAACATCATATTATTTAATAATGTTGGTGCCAACATATTTTACAAGCACGTCAGGAACATTGACTGATCCGTCAGCATTCTGATTTTGCTCGACTATTGCTGGCAAAATACGGCTTGTAGCAAGTCCGCTTCCGTTAAGCGTGTGACAATATTCAATTCTTCCGTCTTCACGTTTGAATCTAATCTGTCCGCGTCTTGCCTGGTAATCTCTGGCATTAGATACTGAACTTACTTCCTTGTATCCGTCCATTGAAGGAATATTGATTTCAATGTCATAAGTTCTAGCCATTGATGCAGAACAGTCGCCTGCAGCAAGTTTAACAGTGCGGAAATGAAGTCCGAGACCCTTTACAAGCAGTTCTGCTTCACCGACAAGTTCTTCAAAAGCAGCGTCGCTGCCTTCCGGAGTAGTATACTGAACCATTTCAACTTTGTTGAACTGATGTCCTCTTACCATTCCGCGTTCGTCAGCTCTGTAGCTGCCTGCTTCGCGTCTGAAACAAGGTGTATAGCTTATATATTTCTTAGGAAGTTCTGATTCTTTGAGAATCTCGTCTCTGTGCAGAGATACCAGTGCTGTTTCTGCTGTCGGGAGCATGAATCTTTCTCTTTCGTCCTCTGCTGTCTGAAGCCAGTAAACTTCATCCTTGAATTTCGGGAATTGTCCGGCTGTAAGGCCGCATTCATAGCCCAGCATATGAGGAACAAGAACCAGTTCAAAACCATTTTTTATATGTGTTTCAATGAAATAGTTGAGAAGAGCCCATTCGAGTCTTGCGCCCATTCCTTTATATATCCAGAATCCGTTTCCTGAAAGCTTAACACCGCGTTTGTAATCGATCATTCCGAGATTTGTGCACAAATCCACGTGATTTTTGGGTTCGAAATCAAATTTTCTGTGTTCGCCTACATAATACAGCGGCTGGTTGTTTTCTTTTCCGCCGCCAACAAGGTCAGGATCGGGAAGATTCGGGAATGTGAGCATAATTGAAGTGTATTCAGCTTCCACTTTGCCCAATTCTTCTTCGTATTCCTTGACTTTTGCAGACAGTTCCTTCATTTCTGCAAACAGAGCCTGAACATCTTTGCCTTCTTTTTTGTACTGAGGAACCAGTTTGCTGGCTTTGTTTTGTTCAGCTTTCATTGATTCGCTCTTTGCAATCAGGTCTCTTCTTTGAGCATCAAGCTCTATAACTCTGTAAATGTCCTTTTCTGCGTCTTTTCCTTTTTTTGCAAGTCCTTCAATGACTTTTTCAGGTGCTTCCTTAATTAATTTAATGTCAAGCATAGCTTTAATCCCCCTTGGATGCTCAAATTTTGCTTATAAAATCATCGCCGCACAATTGTTTCAGCAGTTTTTCAAGATCTTCGTTGTCCGAATAACCGATGCTTACTGATTTTATGCGTCCGCTGTTGTTAATTCTTACAGTTCTGCCTATCTGTTTCTGAATTAATTCTTCAAGAGCTCTGGTATAACTGTCGTCTTTGGTCTTTTTCTTTACTTTTTTTGTTGCATTGGCTTTTTTAACAAGTACTTCGGTTTCTTTTACCGAAAGCTGTCTTTCTGCAACTTCTTTGGCAATTTCGTCTATTTTATCACTGTCTTTTACTCCGAGAAGCACTTTTGCATGTCCTGAAGTGATTTTTCCCTGTGAGAGCAGAGACAATGCACCTTCTGTAAGATCCAGCAATCTGAGTGAATTTGCCACAGAACTCCTGCTTTTTCCTATTTTTTCCGCAATTTCTTCCTGTGTGAGTCCGTATTCTTCGGTCAGAGTCTTGTATGCACCGGCTTCTTCAACCGGATTCAGGTCTGTTCTCTGAATATTCTCAACAATTGCCATTTCTGCTGCAGTTATTTCATCAACTTCCTTAATAACCACCGGCACTTCGTCAAGTCCTGCGATTCTGGCAGCTCTCCAGCGCCTTTCACCGGCGATTATCATGTATCCGTCGTCTTTTTTCTTTACAACAATAGGAGACATGACACCGTATTGTCTGATAGAATCTGCAAGTTCGTCAAGCTCTTCTTTTGAAAAATCTTTTCTCGGCTGGTTTCTGTTTGGTTCCAGTTCGCCGATTTTCAGTGTTTTCAGTCCGTTTTCTTCATTCTGGTATCCTGAATCAGCTAGAATTGCGTCCAAACCACGCCCTAAACCCTTTTTTCTGTTTACAGCCATGTTCTATTCCTTTCTATAACCTGCTCATGAGTTCTTTAGCGATTGTATTGTAATCGTCAGAACCTTTTGCGTATTTATCAAAGTACTGAATAGGCATTCCGTAGCTCGGAGCCTCGCCCAGTCGCACATTTCTCGTCACCGATGTTGAGAACAGCTTGTCTGCATAATGCTTTTTCAGTTCATCCAGAACCTGTGCTGACAGATTCAGTCTTCCGTTAAACATGGTAATTATTATTCCCGTGAATGAAAGAGAAGGATTATATAATTCCTTTACTCTCTTTATCGTCATCAGAATCTGTGACAATCCTTCAAGCGCGAAATACTCACACTGCATCGGAACGACCACTCCGTCGCTTGCAGTAAGAGCATTTACAGTAAGCATTCCAAGAGACGGCGGACAGTCTATAACAACGTAATCAAATCTGTCTCCAACTGAATCCAGTGCGTTTTTCAAAGCAAATTCACGCTTTTCAATGTCTACAAGTTCAATTTCTGCTGCAGCCAGGGGCATATTGGCGGGCAAAACCCACAGATTCTTGTATTCTGTCTGCAAAATGGCCTGATCGGCCGTCGCTTTTCCAATTACTATATCGTAAGTTGTGTATCTGACTTTGGATTTTTTGACGCCCACTGCGCTCGAAGCGTTACCCTGAGGGTCAAAATCCAGAAGAAGTGTCTTTTTGCCACTCAATCCCATGGCAGATGCTATATTGACAGCGGAAGTGGTTTTTCCAACTCCGCCTTTCTGGTTTGCAAATGAAACGATTTTCGCCATAGATAACTCCTATCGAATGTTGCTTGAATTATACACCCTATATATATTCATGTCAACAAAACGACAAAAATGTTCCACGTGGAACAATTCCGATATTTTCATGCTATTACTGGATTTTTCAGTGTTCACCTTTGCTATCTTTTTATTTTTTCGCCCCATGTTTCACAAAATGTTCCACGTGGAACATTTTATAATCAATCAGTTATTCGGGTAGTATAACCTGAGTGTCAGTTTATTCCTATTTGTGATGTTTTATTACACTGCAATTCAAATTGTTCCACGTGGAACAATTTGGAATTCTCCTAGTGCCACCAGTGTTTTCACGTTCTCACATTGTTTTTGTTCCACAAAAAAAGCAAACATGTCTGCTTGCTTTCACTTAATTGTTTTATTGATTATTGACGAGTACTTTCTCGGATATTCTGCAGGCGTCTTTTTTGTTTTAGAGAAAACAAATATGGTTCTTTCAAGACCGGTTTGTCCGGATTCACTGTTTTCTTTCAGTTCGAAATCGTCTGTCTCCTTGAGAACGCATCCAAATTCTTTATATGCCCTGTTCGCTCTTTCAAGTTCTTCTTTTCCGTTCTTACCTTTAAGAGAAACAAACAGTCCTCCGACTTTGACCAGAGGAATGCACAGTTCACAAAGAACAGGCAAATCCGCAACAGCCCTGGCGCAGACGAAATCAAATGATTCTCTGTGCTCATCCTTTCCCCATTCTTCAGCTCTTCCGCCCTGGGCTTTCAGATTATCGAGACTGAGCAAATCCGCAAGTTCATTTACAAACCTGATTTTTTTCTCAGTTGAATCCATTGCGGTGACATTCACGTCTTTTCTGGCAATGGCGATAGCCAGGGCAAGAATTCCTCCGCCTGTACCGACATCGAGTACCTTTGCGCCGCTCGGTATATACCGTACAATCTTCAGTGAATCTGCCCAGTGTTTGATTATGAAGTCCTTTTCGTCTGTTATTGCGGTCAGATTCAGATGTTTGTTTTTTTCAGTAATCTCGGTCTGGGCTCTGTGAAGTTTCTCTATGATTTCTTCAGAACAGAACTGAGACAGATCGTTTGAAGAGAGAATATCCCTGTATGTCTGAATGTAGTCGCTCATGAGAAATCAGCCTTTCGAAGAATCAAGATAGATCAGGAGCACTTCAATATCTGCCGGGCTTACACCGGATATCCTTGATGCTTCACCTATTGTAAAAGGTCTCTGTTTAGTCAGCTTCTGAGCTGCTTCAGTGCTCAGACCCCTTATTTTCATATAGTCAGTGTCGGACGGAATCTTTTTCTTTTCCAGCTTTTCGAATCTTGCAGCTTCTGCAAACTGTTTTTTGATATATCCTTCATATTTGATTCTGGTCACGACACCGAATATAACATCACTTGGGAGCTCAGGCCTGTTTTTGTCGACGGGAGCAAGCATTTCGTATGTAACGTCAGGTCTTCTCAATACGTCAGACAATCTGATTCCGGTTGAAATCGGCGCTTCACCTATTGATTCGAGAATAGAGTTGAGATCGCTGTTTGGAGAAATGACAACGGAATTGCATCTTTCGATTTCTTCGTCAATCATCTTCTGTTTGTTTTGATACATTTTGTATCTTTTTTCTGGCAGAAGTCCAATTTTATATCCTATTTCACTCAGTCTTTCGTCGGCATTGTCCTGTCTCAGGAGCAGTCTGAATTCCGTTCTTGATGTCATCATCCTGTACGGTTCGCCTGTTCCTTTAGTGACAAGGTCGTCGATGAGTGTGCCTATGTATGAGCTGTTTCTTGTGAGAGTGACCTGATCTCTTCCTAGAACTTTGAGAGCCGCATTTATGCCGGCTATAAGCCCCTGAGCTGCAGCTTCTTCGTAGCCTGATGTTCCGTTGAATTGTCCTGCGCCGTAAAGACCTGATATATCCTTGAATTCGAGCGTCGGGAACAATTGTCTTGAGTCGATGCAGTCGTACTCGATTGCATATGCGCTTCTCATTGTTTCGGCATGTTCAAATCCTTCCATTGATCTGAGCATCTGAAGCTGAACGTCTGCAGGCATTGAAGACGAAAAGCCCTGCAGATACATCTCATTCATTCCTTCACCCGTCGGTTCAAGGAACAGCTGGTGTCTCGTCTTGTCTTTGAATCTGACGACTTTGTCTTCTATACTTGGGCAGTATCTCGGTCCTATACCCTTGATATCTCCCGAATACAGAGGCGATCTGTGAAGGTTGTCGCGTATAATCTGGTGAGTCTTTTCGTTTGTATATGCTATATAGCAGGGAAGTTTCGGACGTTTCTGAAGTTCATTTACATCCGTATCCTTGCTGTAAGGCTCAAGTATTTCATTTCCTTCCTGGATTTCAAGTTTTGAATAATCCACACTTCTTGAATCTATTCTCGGAGGAGTACCTGTTTTGAATCTGTAGAACTCTATTCCGAGCTTTTTCAATGATTCAGTAAGACCGACAGCTGCATGGAGTCCGTCGGGGCCTGATGAATATCTCACTTCTCCGATTATGACGCGTGAATCGAGATATGTGCCTGTGCACACAACGACCGCCTTGACTTCCCAGACGCCTCCAAGTCTTGTGACAACGCTGCAGACGGAAGTCTTTCCGTCTGTATTCTGCGTTCTTACGTCGACAATTTCAGCCTGAATGAGTCTCAGATTGTCTGTGTGTTCACACGTTTTTTTCATTACTTCCTGGTATTTTCTTCTGTCAGCCTGTATCCTCTTGGACTGAACAGCAGGGCCCTTGCTGGAGTTCAATGTTCTGTCCTGCAGCATTACTTTGTCCGCTGCGCGCCCCATCTCGCCTCCGAGAGCGTCAACTTCATATACCAACTGGCCTTTTCCGGTTCCGCCTATAGACGGGTTGCAGGGCATATTTGCAACTGCGTCGTTTGATATTGTAAACAGAACAGTTGAACAGCCCAGTCTTGCCGAAGCCAAAGCTGCTTCGACACCTGCGTGACCTGCACCTATAACCGCCACATCGGCTTGACCTGCTAAATATTCCATAAAATTCAGCGACACGAGAGTGTCGCCCCTTTCTTTTCTATTTGTGATAATTTCCGCCCGACAATATGTTTCCAGCTCTGTAGATCTGCTCGAGCAACAGTATTTTTGCCATTCTGTGAGTAAAAGTCATTTTTGACAGCGACAGTTTTACGTCGCAGGCGTTTTTTACTCTCTCGTCCATTCCGTAAGGTCCGCCTATTACAAAGCAGACTCTTGAATGACCCTGGTTTGCAGCCTTTTCAAACAGTTCGGAGAATTCCTCTGAAGAGTACTGCTTTCCTTCGACGCAGAGTGCTATGTTATATGATTTCTTAGGCAGAGCCTGAAG
>CADAXH010000050.1 GCA_902791785.1 uncultured Ruminococcus sp.
AGGAGCAGGATCAGCAACAAAATATGTAATAATGCCAAATCACTTACACTTACCATTGTGAATCCATCTTCACCGGACTTCACGACCGGATAAGACTCAGCCAAATTCATGTCTTGAGGAGCAGTCAGAGAAACCTTAAATGTAAAGGACTCGCTTGTACTGCTGCCTTCTGTGACGGTTTTAGAGACCTGAAGGTCACCGACATTTATATTGTTCGTAAAGGTTGCTGTAGCTGTTGCCGCTACATCATCTCCTTTAGCAACCGTTACAATAACATAAGCATCATCTACGCTGCTGCTTCCGGAGCCAGCCCTGCCACCTGAAGCACCAATCAAGCTTGCTCCATTTTCCGGCTTCGTTTCAACAATCTTGTAATCACCTACCGGAAGATTATTTACTCCAATATAACGTTCAACAGACCCATCAACGCCACTTTCTACATCCTGATCATCTGTCGGAGTATATCCTGTTATTTCTCCGTTTTCAAATGTGATTGTTATAGTCTTAATCGGAGAAGTTTTCCAAGTCTCTTTTCAAGCTCGGGTCTGAATTTTGATTCCAGTATTGCATTTTCGAACTGCTGTGTCTTTTCTGAGAAATAAGGCATATTCTCGTCGTAGAAGTCCTGCTCTTTGGAATAAAATTCGTCTTTTGTATTGATGGAGTATCTTATTGAGGCAACAGTGTACATTGCAGCAGAATGCTTTGTAACATTGGCACTGCATACTGCTCGTCAGCACTTGATGCATTTGAGAATTTTCTTGTCAGTTCATCGATGTTGTCCATGACCTGCTTCATATCAGGTCTTTCGTATGGTATTTCTGAAAATTTCATATAATATTCCTTTCCTTGTATTATTCTTTCGGATTGCTGTTGAGGATTATGTTTGCAACTCCTTCGCTGCCTACATATGTTTCAGGATATTTGCCGTCCCACTGCTGAATGAGATAGTATCTGAGAAGTTCTTCAGTCAATTCCTCTGAAATTGCTTTGTTCTTGGCTGCTTCTTTTTCGCCGGCATATTCAGTTGCGTCAGCCTGGAGTTTTGCAACTTCAAGGTTTGCCTGAGCCTGGATTTTTGCTACTTCAGCTTCTGCCTGAGCTTTGATCTGAGCTACTTCTGCTGATGCGGATGCTTCAATTTTAGCTCTTTCTGCAGCCTGCTGAGCTTCCATTGTTTTCTGTTCCTGTTCAGTTGTTGCTTTGAGCTTGTTCTGAACTGCAACCTGTTTTGCTTCAACTGCATTTGTGAATTCGTCTGTGAAATCCATGTCCTCAATAGCTGTTGAAACTACTTCAATGTTGTATTTTTCAAGCTGAGAACCGAGAAGTGTCTCAATTTCGGATGCGAGCGAGTCACGGTTTCCTACAAGATTTTCAGCAGTGTAGTGAGCCATGATTGTCTTTACTGATTCTGCAACATTGGGTGTAATGACTGTGTCGTAATAGTCTTTTCCCACTGTCTTGTAGATTTCCTGTGCATTAGCTTTGTTTATCTGATAGTTCATTGTGTATACACATGAAACTTCCTGGATGTCAGAAGAGAAGCATTCAAGTTTGACTGTTGCTTTCTGAACACGGTTGTCCATCTGAACAACTGTCTGCCAGGGTGCCTTGATGTGGATTCCGGCATCGAGTGTGTAATTTTCAACTTTACCGAATATTGTTACTACGCCTGTGTGACCGGTTTCAATTGAAGCATAGCATGCAGATGCTGTTGCAACTACAAAAATAATTATTCCGACGACAATCGGGATCCATGAGAATTTTGCGTAAGGTTTTGTTTCGGATTCTGTGTATGTACCTGATCCGTTTTTTGCGTATGAAGATTTTTTCATTTTCTTGAGATTAAGAGCTACTATCACTCCTGCTGCAAGAGCGACGATTCCTATAATAAACATTGACATATTTTTACCCTCCTTATGTCACATTATTTTCACCATATATTTTAGTAATACTGCATATTTTTGTCAATTGAAATCGGTTGCAATCGTACGATTTCAAGCACTTCTGAGAGGGTCTCAATACTTGATATTTCATATGTATTATGCTAATATTTTATGTACGCGCGATTACTCGCGCATAGAAAGGCGTTCGACAAAAAGGTCGACAACACATATATGACTAATTTCAAGTGCCTTGTGCTCGACCATGACGACACGTCGGTCAAAAGCACACCGGAGATTCATTACCCTTCATTTGTCAATACTCTGAAAGTGTTGCGTCCCGGCGTTACAGTCGATCTGGATGAATTCATACAATACAATTTTTCAAAAGGTTTTTTCGATACATGCAAAGTTGTATACGGCATGACTGACGAAGAAATGGAATTTGAAAAAACAACCTGGGAAAAATTTGTTGCAGAGCACATCCCGGATTTTTATGAGGGAATTCCGGAGATTATTAAAAGGCAGAAGGACGAAGGCGGAATTGAATGTGTGGTATCACATTCGTTTGACAACATAATCTTAAGGGACTACAGGGCTGAAAACGTTCCCGAGCCTGACATTATCTACGGATGGGATTCAGACAACAGCAAAAACAAGCCGAGTCCCTACCCGATACTGGATCTGATCAGAAGGACGGGACTGAAGAAAGAAGACATTATAGTCGTGGACGATCTGAAGCCCGGTCTTGACATGGCAAGGGCAGCCGGAGTGAAATTCGGCTATTCAGGGTGGTCGTCACTCAGGATTCCTGACATTGAAGAATACATGAGAAAGAATGCGGACTATTTCTTTGAGACTCCGAAGGAACTCTATGATCTTCTTTTTTCTGAACAGGAGAGGTAAAGAATTTGGACAATAAACTATTGCTGATAATCAACCCGAATTCGGGAGACGGAGACGCCAAGCACTGGATGTTCGACATGGTGTCTGCTTTTTCCGAAAAGTACAGGTACATAACCACTTACCTTTCAAAGGGAAGAGGAGACATAATCAGTACTTTGTGCGAATGTTCGAGTGAATACGATGCCGTGGTATGCTGCGGAGGAGACGGAACACTTCACGAAGTGCTCAACGGTCTTGTAAGGAGCGGCCGTGACATTCCGATCGGATATATTCCGACGGGAACCATCAACGACTTTGCTTTTTCTCACGGTATTCCTTTAAATGCGGTTCAATGCATTGAAAACATCAAAAACGGAAAAGCATCTAAATATGACTACGGAATGATTGAAGACAAGGCCTTCACATATGTCGCCGCATTCGGATCATTCATTGACGTCTGCTACAAGACTTCCCAGGACGCAAAGGCAATGTTCGGAATTGTCGCCTACGTCACCGAAGCAATCAAGAAACTCTCGTCGCTCAAGTCATACAAAGTAAAAGTGCAGACGGAGAGCGAGACGCTTGAAGAAGAACTTGTCTGCGGACTTGTGAGCAATTCAAAGTCGATTGCGGGAATAAAAATATTCAGGAACAGCGATCCGAATCTTCTGAGAGACGGTATGATGGACGTGACCCTGATAAAGTATCCGAAAAGCATAGCCGAGTTCGGAGAAGCGGTTACGGCATTCATTGCTTCAGCTGAAAGCCCGCTCATATACCGGACAAAAGCAAAAAACGTCACTTTCAGTTTTGAAGGAGATGTTCCGGAGTGGACAACGGACGGAGAATTCGGAGGAAGTGCTCAGAAAATGGATTTGCATATAGTGCCTCAGGGCATCAGTCTAATAGAAAACAATCCTGACAAATAGGAGGACACACATGATAAAAGTTACTAATTTGACTAAGAAGTATGGTGAAAGATACGCAATCAACAACATCAGCTTTGAAGTCAATGACGGAGAGGTTGTAGGATTTCTCGGACCGAATGGCGCCGGAAAAACAACAACAATGAACATAATTACGGGGTATATATCCAGCACATCGGGAACAGCCGAGATTGACGGATACGACATACTCGAGAATCCTACAGAAGCAAAGAAACAGATAGGATATCTTCCTGAATTTCCTCCTCTGTACCTTGAAATGACGGTAAATGAGTATCTCGGATTCATTTTCGACCTGAAAAAATGCACCCTGAAAAAGAAAGATCATATTGATGAAATATGCAGAGTGGTCAAGATAACGGATGCACAGAAGAGACTCATCAAGAACCTGTCAAAAGGATACAGACAGAGAGTCGGAATAGCAGGAGCTCTTGTAGGAAACCCGAAAGTAGTAATTTTCGACGAACCTACAAACGGACTTGACCCAAGACAGATTATAGACATAAGGAACCTGATTAAAAAACTCGGAGAAGACCACACAGTCATTCTGAGCACACATATTCTTTCGGAAGTCAAGACGATCTGCGACAGAATCATCATAATTAACGAAGGAAAGATCGTTGCAGACACAAAGACATCAAACCTTGAAGCAGAGATCAAAGGAAACAGAAGACTTGAAATCAAAGTTGACGGTCCCGAGTCACAGGTTCTCTCGACACTCAAGAAAATCCCCGGTGTCTCATATGTCGCAATTGAGGCTACATACGGAAACGGAGTATCTTCTTTCTTGGTTGAGAGCCAGAACGACGCCGATGTCAGAAAGCCTGTGTTCTACGCAATGGCAAAAGGCGGATGGCCTATCATTTCAATGGATTATCTGAGTGGAAACATAGAAGACATCTTCATTTCAGTTGTCGAAGAAGACGAAGAGAAGAAAGCGCATGAAGGTAAGGAGGAGTAAATATGTGGGCAGTATATAAGCGCGAAATGCGTTCATATTTCACATCACTTGTCGGATACATATATTACGCAATATTCTTCCTTGTAAGCGCATTCCTGTTCATGCAGAATACGGTACAGGCCGGAGACAAGGCAAACGTATCCAACTATTTCACAATCATTCTGTATTTATTCATAGTCACAATTCCTCTGATTACGATGAAACTCGTTTCAGAAGAACTGAAACTCAAGACAGATCAACTGCTTATAACATCTGCTCCGAGCATTTTCGGTGTAATATTCGGCAAATTCCTGGCTGCATTCACACTTTTCGGATCAAGTTTCATTGTATCCAGCCTGATTTACTACATTCCTCTGAAGATGTACGGAACTCCGAACGGAGCAAAATATTTTGCATCCGTATTTGCAGTTCTGCTCTGCGGAATGGCATTCATTTCAATAGGCATTTTCATTTCATCACTGACAGAGAACCAGTTCATTGCAGCTCTCGGAACGATAGTTGTAATAGTAATACTGCTTCTTATAGGAAACGTGAGCCAGTATATAAACAGCGAGTTCTTAAGAACAATACTGTCCAACATTTCATTCTCTTCAAGGTATTCTAACTTTGCAAACGGAATAATGGACTACGGTTCACTCTTCTATTTCCTGTCAATTTCAGCACTCTTCATGTTCCTTTCAACCAAAGTGTTCGAAAGACGCAGATGGATGTAAGATAGGAGGTGAAGATTATGGATAACAACATGGAAAACAAGAACCACAAGAAACTGAAATATGGTGCAACGTCCACAATCGTAATTGCGCTGGTCGTAGCCGTATTCATCATTGTGAATATTATAGTCACTTCACTGAGTATCACATTCAACATCTACACAGACCTCACGGTATCAAATCTTTACGAACTCACAGACGAATTCAAAGAAGAACTAAAGAACCTCGTTGAGCCTGAAGGCAAAGACAAAGTATACCTCAACTTCATAATCATGATGGACAAGGATGCTTTTGAATCGTACAGCACGTATACCATGATGGTATACAAAGTTATCCAGCAGATTGTGGAAAAGTATGACACAATCAGCCTCGTCACCCTGGATATCACAAAGAATCCTGCAGAGGCAAGACCTTTCCAGATCAACTCTGCTGACGCTGTTTACACAACCGACGTTGTAATTGAAGTTACCGATTCCAATCATACGGTTGTTGATCCGGACTCAAAGTCTGAATTCAACAATGCATTCGGCAGATACAAAAAATATGCCATAACAAGCTTCTATTCATTCACAACGTCTTCCTCCTCATACGGAAGCAGCACAAATGTATACGGAATCAATGCCGAAGTTGCAATCCTGTCAGCAGTTGCCAGACTTGTAAACTACATTGAAAAGCCTGTCGCATATCTGCTTCAGGGACACGGTGAGCCGGAAATGAATAAGAGCGGTGTTCTTGAGACACTTCTCGACAATGCAGGATATGAAGTAAAAACAATCAATCTTGCGCATGACGACTTCCCGTACGAAGAAAACGCATACGCAAATTCAGACTTGCTCATCATCAATTCTCCAACGGAGGATCTGCTTGTTCCGAATGATGAAGGCGAAACCTTAAACGAAGTCAGGAAGATAAGAAAGTTCCTGACGGGCAACAAGGGCAACATGGTAGTTATGGAGAACTCCTCCACAAGATCAGACCTGTATGCACTCGAAGAGCTTCTCTCTGAATGGGGACTCGGCTTTGGTACTACAGTTACGGATGATGCTCATTCTGTCGCAGGATCAGGCGGCGTTAGAGTGTTTGCAGACCTTGACGCAATAAAAAACAACACTGACGGCAAATACAATTTTGCAAGCTCATTCATGAGCAGAGTACTGACCTCAAACAGCACTCCTGTCTCGGTTATTAATAACCCGAAATATGTCAATATTTTGCCGGACAGTACAATAACACATCCGATTACATCAACAAAATTCACCTCTCAGCCATTGATTGTTTCATATGACACTGCAGAATATGTTAAAGATGTTCCAACCAGAGTTGCTTTGGCCGGAGTCGGTGCAATTGAGTGGGATGTAAACGATTCAAACAACACTACGAGCTACGTATTCTGTTTCGGATCAAATGATTTCTATTCAAGCGATTATGAAATAAACCAGAGCATATTCTATGCAATGCTGTCTCTTATTAACAGCAACCAGTATGTAAACTTTGAAGGTATTTCATTCAAACTGTTTGACAAGGATTCACTTACAGTCAGCACAAGTGCCGCTACAACATGGACTGTCTGCACAATGTCCATCATTCCTGTCATCATGATAGGTCTCGGTGTGTTTGTATGGATAAGGAGGCGCCATTCGTGAACAACAATCCTGCCAAAAAGAAAAACACCCTGGTACGAAACCTTATCATTGCGGGTGTCGGAGTTCTGCTTGTGGCAGTTGGACTGATTCTGTATTTTTCTCTTGTAAAGCCTGCTGAAAAAGTGGTTGAAAAACCTGACGTGGTGTATGACGGAGAGTATTACGACTCTTCTTCAAAAACACTTATGCTCATGCAGCCGAGAACAAGGGAAGACGTCAGGACGATTGAAATCAAAAACAAATCAGACCATTATTACCTTGACGCATATGTAGATCCCGACTACGAGAAATTTACCTTTGAGGGAAAGAATATTTTCCTTGACAGGAACGCATTGATGGACATTCAGGAAGATCTTACTCTGTCACTGAGAAAGACAAATTCTTCAATTTCGTACCTGGTAAACAAAGAGTGTTCAGAATACTATCTCACGTCCTACGGACTGGATAAGGAAAACAGAAAAGAGATTACATACAAAGACGGCGACAATTCTTATGTCTTTTATCTAGGCTCATACCTTGAACTCGACAACGGATACGAGATATACATAATGCCCGACAGGCAGAATGAAGACGGAACATATGCCGTATATTCCATCATTGCAATTTCAGTTTCAACAACATTTGAAATAAGAGAACACACAAATATCGAACTCGATCCTTCATATATCGCTACAGTTGTCGTAGGTTCAACATCCATTTCAACAATCAAGCCGAATGGAAACGAATGGAGAGTAACTGCCACATGTACTGAAGAAGAACTGAGCAAATACGGGCTTGACTCTGAATCCAATCCTTCATATGTCAATGTCACATTGAATGACGGTTCTTCATACAGATACTACATAGGCAGTGTAATTCCGTCCAAGGGCGGCTATTACATAATGGCTGACGGAAGAAGAAACACTGTCGACGGAAAAGATTATTACATTATATATATTCTCAACAACTCGACAGCAGAAGTTCTTCTTTCAGAATCCGCGCTTATCTGCAGCAACAATATATTCAAATATCTCGGAAACGATGTGTCTTCTATTACAGACTTCAGGCTGTACAGAAAAGCTTCAGGCGAAGACAAGGCCTCGCTTATTGTAAGGGCCGGTCTTGCCGATCCGACAAAAAAGACGGCCGCTACAGCTTCATATATCATGATCTATCCGTCAGCATACATACTGAATGAAGATTCATATCAGCAAAAAGTGCTCGACAATCTTGCATATATTTCAGCTGACTCGGTTCTCGGATATGACGACAGAGCAATAGAGAAGTGTTCTAAGTACGGAATATATACAAACGAGGATGACGTTGAGAAAAACTATGCAATCATCATGTATACGACAGAAGAGCTGACAAGCGAGAATGTTGATGACACATATACAACAATCTATCTCAGCGCTCCGAGCATAGTAAACGAAAAGACATATTATTACTGCTATTGTCCGAACACAAAAATGATCGGACTGATCTCCGCCGAAGCACTTCCGTTTGCA
>CADAXH010000051.1:0-4069 GCA_902791785.1 uncultured Ruminococcus sp.
CATCAACACCCTGACCGGTATGGCTGCCCGGATGAAAGTTGTAATAGTTTCCTGGTGTGTATTCCATACGCTTTATGTCGTCAAGCATCATTTCTTTTGCATATTCTCTTATGCCTTCGTCAGATGAGCAGGGATTTAAAGTGTATGGTGCATGTGCGACAAGCTTTTCTATGTCGTTGTCTTTTGCAATTTTCAAAAACCTGTCGACATCTTCAGGGTCAATCTGTTTGGCGGAACCGCCTCTTGGATTTCTTGTAAAGAATGCAAATGTTGTTGCATTGATGCTTACGGCATCTTTGCCCATCTGCTCATATCCTCCGGATGTTGAAAGGTGACATCCGATTCTGAGTTTTTCCTTTATCATACGTTGAACCTGATGAGAACTATGTCTCCGTCCTGCATTACATAATCTTTGCCTTCGCTTCTGACGAGGCCTTTTTCTTTTGCAGCGTTCATTGATCCGCATTTTACAAGGTCGTCAAATGAAACTACTTCTGCGCGTATAAAGCCTCTTTCCATATCTGAATGGATTTTTCCTGCTGCCTGAGGCGCTTTTGTTCCTCTTACGATTGTCCACGCTCTTACTTCTTTGGGACCTGCGGTTAAGAAACTGATGTATCCGAGCAGGTGATAGCTTGCCCTGATAAGTGCATTAAGTCCGCTCTCGGCTATGCCGTAGTCTTCAAGGAACGACTGCTTGTCTTCTTCGGACAGTTCGGCCAGTTCAGCTTCAACCTGAGCACACACAGAAATGACTTCAGATCCTTCGCTTGATGCAAATTCTTTTAACTGTTTGTATGTGTCGCTTTCTTCAAAGCCGCTTGAAATCATACTCTCGCTGATATTTGCAAGATAAATAATCGGTTTCAGAGTCAGCAGGTTGCAGTCTGAAAGAAGTTCTTTGTCATCGTCGGAAAGTTCAATTGTTCTGGCGGATTTTCCGCTGTTCAATACTTCTTTGATGTGATTTAAGGTTTCAAGTCCGGCCAGGAGTTTTTTGTCGCCTTTGGCAAGTTTTTCGGTTCTTGTGATTTTTTTCTCAATCTGTTCCAGGTCTGCATAAATGAGTTCCAGATTGATAATTTCTATGTCTCTCATGGGATCTACAGAGCCTTCAACGTGAATGACGTCCGTGTCACTGAAACATCTGACCACGTGAACAATTGCATCTACTTCACGGATGTGGGAGAGGAACATATTTCCAAGGCCTTCGCCTTTTGATGCTCCTGCAACCAGACCTGCGATGTCAACGAATTCAATGACTGCAGGTGTATACTTTTCAGGATGATACATGTCCGCCAGAACATCGAGTCTCTTGTCAGGGACAGAAACCATGCCCACATTGGGATCTATTGTACAGAAAGGATAGTTGGCTGAAGCGGCTCCTGCATTGGTAATTGCATTGAACAATGTACTTTTGCCTACATTTGGAAGCCCTACAATACCTAGTTTCATATGATTATTCACGTGCATGTGTGTCTTTACTTTAATATATTTCTTATGCTATAATTACAAAGCACGGCATGAAAATGATTTTTCGCAACAATCTCAAAAGGAGAAGATTTGATGAGCACTAAAATTCTCACAATTGATGACGATAGAAATATATGTGAAGCAATAAAACTGTATCTTGAAAACGAAGGTTACGATGTTGCAACTGCAAATGACGGCGCATCGGGAGTTGAAGTTTTTAAGAGTTACGATCCCGATCTGGTTCTGCTTGATATTATGATGCCTCAGAAAGACGGCTGGCAGGTCTGCAGGGAAATCAGGGAAATATCTTCCAAACCCATAATAATGGTAAGTGCAAAGGGTGAAGTGATCGACAGAGTTGTCGGACTGGAACTCGGCGCTGACGACTATATGGAAAAACCGTTCGATATGAAAGAACTTCTTGCAAGAATCAGAGTTGTTTTGAGAAGATGTCAGAACAACAAATCAAGCAATGAGGAAAAATCCATCAAGTTTGACAAGATAGAAATATCTCTGGACAAATACGTGTTGACTCTGAACGGACAGGCTATGGATATTCCTCCAAAGGAACTTGAACTCCTGTATTTTCTTGCAACAAATTACAATCATGTGTTTACAAGAGATCAGCTTCTTGACAAAGTTTGGGGATTTGATTTTCTCGGAGATTCAAGAACTGTTGATGTTCATGTGAAGAGACTGAGAGAAAAACTGGAAGGTGTCAGCGACAAATGGCAGCTTAAAACCGTTTGGGGAGTTGGATACAAATTCGAAGTAAACGAATGATTCTCAATTATCAGATATAGGCATTGAGGTATTAATTTGAAAAAAAGTATTTTCTCAAGATATCTTACGGCGTTCTTTGTAATTGTATTTGTCAGCTTTCTGATTCTTTCCGTCATTCTGACAACCATGACTTTAAGATCATCAAGAATGCAGAAGGAACAGATAGTAAAGAACACGACTGTTTTGTATAAGGAATACATAGTGTCTTCGATAAAAGACTACTATCCGAAAAGCACAGCGCTCGAACAGTTTATTTTCGATAAAAGAAATGAATTGTCGGCAATGGTTGACATTCTCTCAAAAAACAATGAAAGGCTGATTATATTCATTACAAACGCAGAAGGCAAGGTTCTGCTTTCAACAGAAAAGTTTTTCACAGGTACCATTGAAGACAAAACTGTAATTGATCTGATTCAGTCATCAGAAGAAAGATTTGTAAAGACAGACATGGATGGTCTGCTTGGCAAATCCAACATGGCGTATGTTTCTCCTGTTTCTCATTCAAACGGAGAGAGTGCGGGAGCTATTATCATCTGCTTTGAAAGAGAGCGTGTTGACGAATTAACATCAACAATAATAAAAACCATTATTTTTGTCAGCCTTGGTTTGCTGATTGCAAGCTGCATAGCTGTTTACTTTATCAGCAAGAGGATATCCGCACCTCTGAAACAGATGAGCATAGCAACTAAAAAGTATTCGTCCGGTGATTTTGATCACAGAATTCCGGTATGCGGAGATGATGAAGTTGCTGAACTGGCAAAGGCATTCAACTCAATGGCCGATTCACTATCCAATCTTGAACATATGAGAAGCAGTTTCCTTGCAAATGTTTCGCATGATCTGAAATCGCCGATGACAACAATTTCCGGTTTCATAGACGGAATACTGGACGGAGCAATACCGCCTGAAAAACATGAATACTATCTGAAACTGATTCGTCAGGAAGTCAAGAGACTGTCAAGACTTGTATCTGACCTTCTCGATATTTCCAGACTTGAATCCGGAACAAAAACATTCGATTATTCACCATTTGACATAATCGAAACTTCAAGAGTCATACTGCTCACGTTTGAAAACAGAATCAATGCAAAGAAACTCGATGTAAGCTTCAATGCGCCAGAGGACAGACTCTTCGTATACTCTGACAAGGATTCCGTATACAGAGTGCTGTATAATCTCTTTGATAACGCAGTAAAGTTCTCGTATGATGAAGGCAGATACATCATAACAATCGGCGAAGATAATGAGAATGTTTCTGTTTCAATATACAATGACGGGATAGGCATAAGTGAAGAAGATCTTCCACATGTGTTTGATCGTTTTTATAAGAGCGATAAAAGCCGCGGTCTGGACAAAACCGGTACAGGACTTGGACTTTATATAGCAAAGACAACAATTGAAGCTCTCGGCGGCACAATAAGCGTGGAGAGCGAATATAAGAAGTATTGTCGGTTCACAATTAAACTGAAAAAGAAATCCGGCAATAACACAACGGGGGTAAAATGAGTTATTTGGTTGCGCCATCTCTTTTGGCGGCGGATTTTTCAAATCTGGAAAAAGAGATTGACAGAGTGGAGTCAGCAGGTGCTGATATGATTCATCTGGATGTTATGGACGGAGTATTCGTAAAGAATATCTCGTTCGGTATTCCGGTCATCAAGTCAATAAGGAAATGTACAAAACTTCCTTTTGATGTCCACCTTATGATAGTCGATCCGATAAAATACATTGATGCTTTTGTTGATGCAGGAGCAGATTCAATATCTTTCCATTACGAATCCTGCACCAATCACATGGAAGTTATCGACAGAAT
>CADAXH010000051.1:4102-13769 GCA_902791785.1 uncultured Ruminococcus sp.
TGGAGTCAAAGCATGCATGGCGGTCAATCCTGAAACTTCGGCTGAAGTTTTAAGGGAATTCAAAGACAAGCTTGACATGATGCTCATCATGACGGTGCATCCCGGTTTCGGCGGTCAGAAACTGATTACTGAAACCTTGGAGAACATCAGAATAGCTGATAGGATTTCAAAAGAAACCGCAAATGGAATTCCGGTAGAAGTTGACGGCGGAATCAACAGGGAAACACTGCATTTGGTGACCGAGGCCGGTGCAAACATTATTGTTATGGGAAATGCCATTTTTACATCGGATAATCCAAAAGAAGTCATCGACTTTTTGAGAGAAGGAAAGTAGTAGGTATTTACATGTCACAGAATTTCGATGAAGTCCTGAAAAACACTTCGTCAAAACTGAAAGAGAATTGCACTTCAAAAGATATTTTTGAAAAGAGCTGCAGCAAGAGCTATCCGTCAAGAGAAGCTGTGATTCAAATCATTAAAGATCTCAGGAGATTATTGTTCCCGGGCTTTTTTGGAAATGAAACTCTCTCAACTTATGATGATTTTTCAGTTGATTTACTTGGAATAATTACATCAAATTTATGCGAACAAATAGTTATAGCATTGAAGTTTGAAGGTGTAGTTCCGGAAGAAAAACTGAATGAAAAGGCAAAAAGCACCTGTGAACTCTTTATATCCAGGCTTCCTGAAATTCAGGAAGTGCTGTTCACTGATGTTGAGGCGATATATCAGGGGGATCCGGCAGCACAATCAAAATCCGAAGTTATCACTTCATACCCGGGATCTCTTGCCATCTTTGTTTACAGACTTGCACATGTTCTGTATGAACAGGGTATTCCGGCAATACCCAGACTGATGACCGAGTATGCTCACAGCAGAACAGGAATAGATATCAACGCAGGAGCAAAAATTGGTAATTATTTCTTCATTGACCACGGAACAGGAATAGTCATCGGAGAGACAACTGTCATAGGCAACCATGTAAAGATATATCAGGGCGTGACGCTTGGAGCGCTGTCCACAAGGAGAGGACAGGGACTTTCCGGAGTCAAGAGACATCCTACAATCGGAGACAACGTCACCATTTATTCCGGTGCTTCGATACTCGGAGGAGAGACGGTCATCGGAGACAATGTGGTTATCGGAGGAAACAGTTTCATTACTAAATCCATTTCACCGGGATCCAAAGTGTCAATGAAGCAGTCAGAACTTCTGATCAAATCAAACGAAAACAAGAAAAAAATAATTGACACGATTGTTTTTGATCTCGATGGAACCCTGCTTGATACCATAGACGATTTAAAAAACAGCCTTAACAAGGTACTTGCAAAAAACGGATATCCGACGATTGACCGTAAAAGAGCAATGAAATGTCTCGGAAATGGGATAAGGAAGTTTGTAGAATTAAACGTACCGGACGGATCATGCAATCCTGAGTTTGAAACAATGGTTAAAGATTTCAGGGAAGATTATATAGTCAATTGTTCAATAGAAACAAAACCGTATGATGGAATCATATACGTTTTGCAGGAGTTGAAAAAGATTGGTCTCAAGACTGCTATTGTTTCGAATAAAACTGACTTTGCAGTACAGGAACTCAAAGACAAATACTTTGGAAACCTGATTGACACTGCTGTTGGAGAGAGCGAAAAGATACCAAGAAAGCCAAATCCTCAGATGGTGAACAAAGCTCTTGAGATCCTGGGATCTTCAACTGAAAATGCCGTTTATATCGGCGACTCTGAAGTTGATCTGCAGACTGCAAGCAATTCAAATATTGATTGTCTGTCTGTATCATGGGGATTCAGAGACAAAGAATTTCTGATTCAACAAGGGGCTCGAACTATACTGGATAAGCCCGAAGACTTATTGAATATATTAAAGTAACTGGAGGAAAACATGGACAAACCCGCGTACAAAAGAGTATCAAGAGATGTGTTGATATCGGAACACAGGTAAGCATCGTAGTCGGCGGTGGCAATATCTGGAGAGGAAGACAGGGCGCCGGAATGGATCGCACACGTGCCGATCACATGGGAATGCTTGCAACAGTTATTAACTGTCTTGCACTTCAGGACGTGTTTGAACACATCGGTGTCGAGTCACGAGTAATGACAGCTGTAGACATGGACAGGTTTGCTGAACCATATCTGAGAAACAGGGCTATAACCCATTTGGAAAAGGGAGCTGTTGTCATATTCGGATGCGGCATAGGATCACCTTTCTTTTCAACAGATACAGCAGCAGTGCTCAGAGCTGCAGAAATCAATGCAGAAATTGCTTTGCTTGCAAAAAATGTTGATGGCGTATACACCGCAGATCCAAAGAAAGATCCGAATGCAAAGAAGATTCCTCAGATTGAGTATATAGACATCCTCAGAAAAGGCCTTGCCGCTCTCGATTTCACAGCTACATCTTTCTCAATGGAAAACCATATACCGATTTTGTTGTTTGGTCTGGATGATCCAGAAAACATATATAAAGCCGTTCTTGGCGAAAAAATAGGAACAATTGTTGGAGGCGCAAAGAAATGAAACTAGACAAGAATATCTACGAAGAAAAAATGAAAAAGACGATTGCTTCATACAGCACATCTCTTGAAACAATCAGAGTTGGCAGAGCAAATGCAAATGTTCTCAGCTCCATCAAAATTGATTACTGGGGAGTACCCACACCAATTAACCAGGTCGGAGATATTAAGATTCCCGATGCCAGAACGCTCCTTATAACACCATGGGATAAGAGCTTGGTAAAACAGGTTGAGAGAGCTATAAACGAAAGCAATCTCGGAATCAATCCTCAGAACGACGGAACAAGCATCAGACTTTCTTTCCCGTCCCTTACAGAAGAGAGACGTAAAGAACTTCAGAAACAGGTTTCCAAAATGGGCGAAGAAGCTAAAGTTGCTGTACGCAACATCAGAAGAGACGCTATGGACGAAATCAAGAACATGAAGAAAAACTCAACTATAACAGAAGATGAACAGAAGATATCCGAGAAAGAGGTTCAGGATCTTACTGACAAGTACATTGTTGAAGTTGACAAAGTAACAGAAAAGAAAAACAAGGACATAATGGAAATCTAATTCAAAGCGGCTGCACCAGCAGCCGCATTTGAACACAGGAGTTAATAATGGCAGATAACAGTGAAAATGTTTTGAATCATATTTCGTTCATCATGGACGGAAACGGAAGATGGGCAAAAAAGCGCCTGATGCCGCGTGAATTCGGCCACAAGCAGGGAGCCAAGAAATTCCGTGAAATCGTTCAGTACTGTCTTCATGACAAAGGCATTAAGTATGTATCCGTATATGCTTTCTCCACGGAAAACTGGAAGAGACCTGACGGGGAAGTAAAAGGTATACTCAATCTGTTTGTTGAGTATATGAATACATGTATCAAAGAAAATGACGAAAATAAGACAAGAGTTAGATTCCTTGGGAACAGATCTGTTTTCTCTGAAGAGATTCAGGCGAAGATGGCAGAAACTGAACTTGTCACAAGCAAATATGAGAGAACCATGGGAATATGCATCAACTATGGCGGAAGAGATGAGATCGTCGATGCCGTCAACAAGCTTATTTCCGAAGGGAAGACTCATATTACCGCTGATGATATAACGAACAACATTTACACAGGCATAATGCCACCTCCTGATATGATAGTGAGAACGGGCGGCGAATACAGACTGTCTAATTATTTCATGTGGCAGTCAGCATACTCTGAACTGTTCTTTACCAAAACACTATGGCCTGATCTGACAAAAAAAGAAGTGGACGAACTGATAGAAGAATACAAGTCTCGTCAAAGGAATTTCGGGGGTGTAAAAAATGCTTAAGAGAATACTTACCGCAGCCATTGGACTTGCCATTTTTGTTCCCGTACTTGTTTTCTCAGATACAGTAGTCGGAAGATACATATTTATCGGCCTGTTTTTTATACTGGCAATGATGGCATTGTTTGAACTGAGCAAATGCATTGGTCTGAGCAAAAAATTCTGGGTCACAATCCCGGTGTTTGTTTTTTCAGCAGCTGCGGTTTTGGCAGTCGTGTTGTTTAACGGCGAAGAATGGGTACAAAAGTATGCTGTCTCAGCGGTAGCAGTTTTTGTGTTTGTGATTCTTGCCATTTCAATGCTGTCGAGAGGGGTAATAAGAGTAGCCCAGACTTCTGAACTTCTGACATTTGCATTCTATATTTGTCTTGGTTTTACATCAATTATTCTTCTCAGGGATTCAGAGGACACTTTCGGCAAATACGTTTATCTTCTCGTTTTCATAGGCGCATGGATGACTGATACTGGTGCGTATTTCGTCGGAAAATTCCTCGGAAAACACAAACTGATTCCGACCGTCAGTCCTAATAAAACGGTTGAGGGTGCAATCGGAGGAACAGTTGTTTGCGCTCTGTCATTTGCACTTTTCGGATTCATAATAAGCAAGGCTTGTTCTCTGAACGTAAACTGGCTAGTATTAATCATTGCCGGAGTGGTATCTTCAGTACTCTCACAGTTCGGAGATTTAATCATGTCGTTTGTTAAGAGAGAACACGGAATAAAGGACTTCTCAACATTGCTTCCCGGACATGGTGGAATACTCGACAGATTCGATTCGTCCATTCCTGTCGCAATATTCCTGTACGTTCTCAATGCTGTATTTAAGGTGATGATTTTCTATGTATAACAATGACTCCATCTCAATACTCGGATCCACGGGTTCCATAGGTGTTCAGGCGCTTCAGGTTGCAGAACATCTGAATCTGAAAATTGACGGAATAGCTTTCGGAAGAAATACAAGTTCTGCCATTGAACAGATTAATCTGTATAAGCCTAAATACTGTGCTGTCACAAGTGATACATTTTGCAACGAACTAAAAGAAGCAGCCAAGGCAAACAACACTAAACTGTTTGCAGGCAAAAATGCGATTGAAGATATGCTTTCCTGCGCCAAATCCGGAATATGTGTCAACGGAATCGGAGGAATCGCAGGACTGTTGCCGACCATAAGTGCACTCAAACACTGTGGGAGGGTATGTCTTGCAAACAAAGAATCACTCGTTGCCGCAGGCGATATTATAGCTGAAACATCTCTGAAATACGGCTCTCACATTGTTCCTGTCGACAGCGAACACAGCGCAATCTTTCAGTGCCTGAACGGAGAACCGCCTGAGAATATAGACAGGCTGATTATCACTTGTTCAGGCGGCGCATTTTACGGATATACAAAAGAACAGCTTGAGAAGGTAACACCTGAACAGGCAATCACTCATCCAAACTGGAAAATGGGAAAAGTCATTACCGTCAACTGCGCAACTCTTATGAATAAGGGTCTTGAAGTAATAGAAGCATCCAGACTGTTTGGAATTAAAGAAAGCAACATTGACGTTGTAATACACAGAGAGAGCATTATTCATTCAATGGTTGAGTTCAAAGACGGAACCATAAAGGCTGAAATGTCAGCTCCGGACATGCGTTTCCCGATTCAATATGCAATTGAATATCCGTTCAGGACAGAATCCTGTGCAAGCAGAATAAAACTGCAGGATATCGGAAAACTCACTTTTTCAGAGCCTGACACAAAAACATTTCCGCTGCTTGAACTTGCAAGGGAAGCACTCAGAAAAGACGGAGTTATTCCTTGCGTTATGAATGCGGCAAATGAGACTGCAGTTGAACTGTTTTTGGATCACAAAATAAAATTGACAGACATTTTCGAAATCGTAACTCATGTTACGGATTCTTTTGATAATATTAAAAATCCTTCTTTGGAAGATATTTTAAAAGCCAACGAAGAAGCAAAAGAAAAGGCAAAGGAATATTCCTGTAGATTTGTATCATGACAGTATTATATGTTTTTATAGCAATTCTCCTGTTCGGGCTGCTCATTTTTGTTCATGAGCTGGGCCACTATACATTCGCCAGGATTTTTCATGTAACTATTGAAGAATTTGCAATCGGAATGGGCCCGAAACTGTTTTCCAGAGTATCTAAGAAGACCAATATAAGATACTCTTTGAGACTTTTCCCGATAGGCGGGTATGTAAGCATGCCGGGCGAGGACGAGGAATCTGACGATCCCAACTCTTTTTACAACAAACCGGTTTATCAGAAAATAATCATTACAGTAGCAGGCGGACTGACAAATATCATTGTCGGTTTTCTTGTCATGTTCTTTATAGTTGCTTTCTCAGCTCAGCTGTTTGCACCAAAAGTTTCAAATTTCGCCGAATGGTCCACTTCTAATGTTTACGGACTCAAGGAAAATGACGTAATTGTCAGGTTTGCAGATGAGAATGTTCACACCGCTTATGAACTTGCTTATGCCATTCAATGGAAAGCAAACGATCCTGTTGACATAATTGTTGAGAGGGACGGCGAAAGGGTAGTATTGGAAGATGTTGAGTTCCCGACAGAAGATGCTTCAGGGGTAAAAATAGGCGTCAGAGACTTCAATTTTACCGAGACAAAGAAAACATTCGGACTTGTTATAAAAGACTCATTCTACCGGTCTATAGTGTCCATACGGATGGTTTATGATTCGCTGTTTGGTCTCATTACAGGCAAGTTCAAGATTAATCAGATGTCCGGGCCTGTAGGAATCACAAAAGTTATGGTTGAGGCCGCGGAGACAGGAGCATCCTCATTATTCAGCATATTTGTCATTATAGCCATGAACCTGGGAATATTTAACCTGCTTCCTATTCCTGCGCTGGACGGAGGCAGAATTCTGATTATGCTGATAGAATGCATCATTAAGAGAAAAATCAATATGAAAGTTCAGGGAGTCATCAATATGGTTGTATTCGCATTGCTGATTCTTTTGATGATATACGTAACATTCAAAGACATTTTTAACCTGTTTGCCTGAGGAGCCTTCAGATGGATTACAACGCAATAAGAAGAAAAACAAAAGTTGTTAAAGTCGGAAATATCAGTATTGGTTACGGACATCCAATAGCCGTACAATCAATGCTGAATACTGACAGTCACGATATTAACAAGTGTATAGAACAAACCCGTAGACTGATTGATTCAGGGTGTGATATCGTTCGTGTAGCTGTCCCTGACATGTCATGCGTGAAAACAATAGCTTCAATCAAAGAGAAATACCCGGACCTGCCCATCGTTGCAGACATTCACTTTGACTACAGACTGGCAGTTGAATGCGCCTCTGCAGGTGTGGATAAAATCAGAATCAACCCCGGAAACATTGGTGAAGAATCCAATGTCAAAGCCGTGGTAGATGCGTGCAAGCCCAGAAATATACCCATCAGAATTGGAGTAAACAGCGGTTCACTTGAAAAGCATCTGCTGGAAAAGTTCGGTTCTCCAACGCCGGAAGCACTTGCTGAAAGTGCGCTGTACAACGCATCTTTGCTTGAAAAATTCGATTATACAGACATCGTTATATCCATAAAATCCAGTTCGGCTACAGGTACTTTTTCAGCTAACAAAATAGTTGCGGAAAGATGCAACTATCCTCTTCACATAGGAGTTACAGAAAGCGGATGCGGAGACGATGCTCTCATTAAGTCGTCATCTGCTCTCGGTGCATTGCTTCTTAACGGAATCGGAGACACAGTCAGGATATCTTTGACCGACGCACCAGAAAAAGAAGTGATTGCAGCAAAGAAACTGCTGATAGCTCTGGGGCTGACTGACGAAAAACACATAGAAGTTGTTTCATGTCCGACCTGCGGCAGAACCCAGATAGACCTTGTTCCCATTGTTAATGAATTAAAAAAACGGATAGCTGATTTAAAAGACATCAAAAGAAGCCTTAAAGTTGCCGCCATGGGATGTGTTGTCAACGGACCGGGAGAGGCAAGAGAAGCAGATATTGGCTTCGCAGGCGGGAAAAACAGTGCGGTTTTAATCAGGAATGGTGAAATAATCAGAAAAATTGAAGAAAAAGAAATCGTTGACACTTTAATGGAAGAGATTCAAAAACTGGTTTATTAAGCGAGATGAAAAATGAATTTTAAAGATAAATTTACGGAATATAAGCCCAGCAGAGGACTGCTTTCCGCAGTTGAAGGCGCCAATGTTACCGGGATTCGTATAGACAAAGAAAAGCGCATACTTGACCTTGATATTGAATTTGCTGCGCTTCAGAGCAAAAAGCAGATCATTTATCCGCTTGAAAATGGACTTGCAAGCGCCTACAGCCTGAAAAAAGTCACAATCAATCCCAAGTATGATAAGAGTTTATTCAAGGCTGACTACCTGAACGATATATTGTATGACCTTAAGGCCAAAAACTTCATTTCTGACATTTTCATTTCAGATTTTGCATTTGACGAACCGAGCAACACTGTTTTGGTTAAAGCTTCATTTGGATTTGCAGGCGCTGACTTTGTAAAGAAAACAGATATATCAAGTAAAATTGAAAAGAAAATCTACGAAGAATTCGGTATCAATGTAGGTGTGGTCATTGATGACAGTACAGACATAGACCCTGAATACGAGAAGAATCTGCTCCAGGAAAGAGAAGAAAAGCTGAAAAAGATTTATGATTCAACTGCTACCTCTTTCGTGGAGAAAAAGTCATACATAGGCGAGAGTCCGAAAGAATACATAAAGGACGACATGGGAAATCACTATGTCGGTAATATGGTATTTGACACCTCAAATGCAAAGATTATCTGGGGCAAACAATTTGATTTTGTCCCGACCCCTTCAAGTTTCATAACAAAACCAATAAGCAATGTTGTGGTAATGGGACAGATATGTTCTTTCGACATGAGAGAAACAAGAAACCACAGCAAGATATACACCTTCACTCTGACAGATGATGAAGGCGGTGTTCTGTGCAAAATTACAGGTGTCAACAACGATGACGTTGACAATCTCAAAAACGGAATGTGTCTTGCTATCAGGGGAAGTGTGGAACATGACGAAAAGGATTTGAACAGGGAACTGACCCTTTTCCCTCAGGATATAGCCGTCATAAAGAGAATTCACAGAGAAGACAAGTATCCGGGCAAGAAAAGAGTTGAATTGCACCTCCACACAATCATGTCTGCAATGGATGCCGTTTTGACTCCGACTCAGGCAGTTGAAACAGCTATTCGCTGGGGGCATTCTGCCGTTGCAATTACTGACCACGGTGTTGTACAGGGATACCCGGAAGCAATGAATGCATTGAAAGATGCAAAGAAAGCCGCAAGCAAACAGGATACAAAGCTTGACTTCAAGATTCTGTACGGAATGGAAGGCTACCTCGTTGAAGAAAATAAAGCTGTGTTCGGAGAAAAGAATCAGGACCTGAACGGGGAATTTGTAGTCTTTGACATAGAGACTACCGGCCTATTGCCGACCAAAGACAAGATTATTCAGATTGGTGCTGAAATAGTAAGAAACAATGAAGTGATATCTTCTTTCCAGACATTTGCCGATCCGGACAATATTCGTGATGCGCTTGCCACAAAGGACATCATTGCCTATCGTTATCTGGTAAGAAGAAACGGCACCGAGTATTATGAAATGCTGCGCATGGCTGGCGTCCGTCATCCGAAAGACCGTGATGATCATATTGTTCATGCCATAGGTCTGGGGTTTACCGACATTGACTCCGAAATGAGGGAGGCTTTGGCAACAAATCGCGCCCTCAGTGAAGCACTCGCTGCTGCAGAAGACGCCAACAAAGCCAAGACGGCTTTCCTGTCCA
>CADAXH010000052.1 GCA_902791785.1 uncultured Ruminococcus sp.
GTCAACTACTCGGTGATTGAATCGCCGAGCATGGGATAAAAGCCATGCGAAGTGATTAAAGTGGTTGAGTAGGCTATGAGAAAGGTCTCTGTAACAAGAGAAACCGCTCAAATGTTATATGTGTCAAAGTCCCTGTATATGCTTCTCCAGTATACAGCGGGATGACTGTCTTTAAACAGGGTGGCGCCGAGGCAACAACCAGTGAGACAGTCAGATAATCAGTTCAATGTTAACAGAGAAACGGTTATCAAAAGCACATATAACCATGCCGAGGAGACGAGGCCCTGGAAACAGGACCACAAAACAAGCCCCTAACGGGGCCCCGAAAGGGGGAAGAAAGGAGACAGTCACATGGTGATTGCACTGGACAAGCACAAAAAGCCAATAGGTTTTGTTACGGAAAAGCGAGCCAGACAGCTCATGGAATCACACAGAGCCTGTATCTATCGGACATATCCTACAGTCATTATCATCATGGACCGGGATGTCAGGGAATTCACGAATGTTCCAACATATCGTATCAAGATTGATCCGGGATCCAAGTATACCGGGATTGCAATTGTGTGCAACGAAACAAACGAAGTTGTTATGATGCTACAATTGGAGCATCGTGGAGAAAACATCGTAGAACTCCTTCAGACAAGAAGCGCGGCCCGCAAGAACCGCAGAAACAGAGAGACTCCTTACAGACGCAGCAAATGGGCAAATGGTTCAAACGGATCCAGACCCAGCAAAGAAAGAAAAATGCCACCGAGTATAAAAAGCATCGGAGACAACGTCATTCGAATCGTAGAAAAACTCAAAAGGTTTATACGCATCACGGAATGCAGTTTCGAATCGACGAGATTTGACACACAGCTGATGGATAATCCTGATATTTCAGGAGAAGAATATCAGCACGGAACGCTATTCGGGTATGAACTCCGCGAATATTTGATGGAGTATTACAGGCATACATGTCAATACTGCGGAGGCAAATCAGAAGACTCGGTACTTGAATGGGAACATATAATTCCGAAGAGCCGAGGCGGGAGCGACAGCGTTAGAAATGCAACTCTATCCTGCTGCAGCTGCAATCGAGACAAAGGGGCTTTGACTCCCAATGAATGGTTGAAACAGTTGAAAGAGAAAACTCCCGGTTGCAAAAAAGACGGCGAGTTGACCCAGACACGAATCACACATCTGGAGAGTATACTTTCCAATGGTAAGGTATACGGAAGCAACCGATATGCCGCATGGAGCAATATACTCAGAAAGTATGAAGAGAAAGCGTTATTTGAAATCTTTGGTAATGTTGAATGCTCGACAGGTGGAAGAACAAAATACAATAGAGAAATGATTTTGCATACCTCAAAAGACCATCACTATGATGCGTTGGCGATTGGAAGTATTTCTGAGAGTGGATTTACAGACCGAACAAAAGGATATGTTCTGTACATAAAAGCTATGGGCAGGGGAAATCGAATGCGAGGACATATAAATCAGTGCGGAATAATCACAGACAAATGGACAGATCGCAGAAAAAGATTCAATGGGCTGCAAACAGGAGACATAGTTCATGTCACAATCCCAAGTGGAAAATATGAGGGAACGTATACCGGCAGACTTATGATTCGAAAGAGTGGAAGCCATGATATCCGAACACTGGATGGCAAATTGGTTACAGGTACAAAGAAATCCATTTATAAAATTATGCAGCATGCCGATGGATACAATTATAAATATGAAAAAGCAGAATGAAAAAAGAGGGCAATTCCTCTCGGCAGTTGAACAACCGAGGATCCTTGCCTATTATCCTGAAAAAATGGCAGTCAATGATAATTTGACTTTAAGATCAAAAAACGGTTCACTGGACTTCGGGACAGACGCATATCTGTTGAGCTGCTTCATTCGCAGAAATACCAAGGCGACTGCTGCAGAATTCGGAGCAGGCAACGGAATCATTTCAATGCTGGTTGCGTCAAGGAAAACTCTTGGTCACATAACTTGTTGCGAGATTCAGAAAGAACTGTGCGACATAGCCCGTACCAACATTAAGGAAAATGAACTGGAAGACATGATTGACATCAAAAACTGCGATGTGTCAGATTGTTCTTTCGGTGACAATTATGACGTGGTTTTTTCCAACCCTCCCTACCTCAAAACAGGCACGGGGAAAGAGAACGAAAACGAATCGGACAGAATCTGCTGCCGCGAGGTATATGGTTCGATTGATTCTTTTTCAAGAGCCGCTTCTTCCTCACTCAAATACGGCGGTCTGTTCTATACAGTATACAGACCCGACAGGATTGCCGAGCTAATCCATTCGCAAAGAAAATATGGTCTGGAGCCAAAGAGGATTACCCTGGTCTATCCGTCAGTCGAACATGTTCCCTGCCTCGTTTTGTGCGAATCGAAAAAAGGCGGAGGCGAAGGTGTTTTTACAACAAGACCCCTAATAATCTATAACAAACCGAATACTTCTTCCCAGAAAGACTATACGGAAGATATGAAATTCATTTACGAACACGGAGAATTCAATGAATACTTCCTCAGACCCTAACGAAAAAAATGCAATAATAGGCGGAACTCTGTATCTGGTTGCCACGCCGATTGGCAATATGTCTGACATTTCTTCAAGAGCGCTGAAGGTACTTGAAAACGTAGACTTCATTGCCGCCGAAGACACGAGAAACACAGGTCTTCTTCTCTCAAGGCTGGGCATAAAAAAACAGCTTGTCAGCTATTATGAGCAAAACAAGAAAGAAAGCGGTCCCAAAATCATAGAAAAACTCAAATCCGGTTTTTCATGTGCACTGGTTACCGATGCAGGAATGCCCGGAATCAGCGACCCCGGTTCAGATCTTGTCAGGTTGTGCGAAACACACAGCGTTCCGGTAACATGTGTACCAGGAGCCTGTGCAGCAGTCACCGCACTGTCAATTTCCGGACTGGACACAAGCAGATTTGTTTTTGAAGGCTTTCTGCCGACCAGGTCAAAAGACAGAAAAGAAACACTTGAAGAGGACTCAAAAGAAAGAGGTTCGATAATCATATATGAAGCACCTCACAGGCTGAAAAAAACCCTTAATGATCTTTTTGAAGCATTCGGCAACAGAAAAATTGCAATATGCAGAGAGCTTACCAAACTGAACGAGGAAGTAATCAGGACTTCTCTGTCGGAAGCAACTGAGATATACAGCACTCTGGAACCTAAAGGCGAATACGTTCTCGTTATTGAAGGCTGCGGCAAATCGTCGCAGAACGACTGGTCAGACATGACAATTGAAGAACACGTAAACTTCTACATGAAGCTGGGCGACGACAAAATGAGTGCAATGAAAAAAGTTGCAAAAGACAGAGGAATAGGAAAAAGCGAAATCTACTCTGCCATGATCAAAAACAATTGAAATCGCACGCGCGCGATAATATAATAGACAAGAAAGTAATTATTTGGAGAAAAACATGGAAAACAAAACATTCTACATCACAACAGCAATTCCCTATGCTTCGAGAAAACCTCACATAGGAAACACATATGAGGCAATTCTAACTGATGCCATTGCAAGATACAAAAAGGCACTCGGATATGATGTGTTCTTCATGACGGGAACAGACGAACATGGCCAGAAGATAGAAGACTGTGCAAAAGAAGCCGGAGTATCACCAAAGGAATATGCAAACGGCGTTTCCGAAGAGATCAAGAGACTTTGGGACCTTCTCGGAGTTGAATACGATCACTTCATAAAAACAACAGACGACTACCATGAGGCAGCCGTAAAAGGTATATTCCAGAAGCTCTATGACCAGGGAGATATATACAAGAGTTCTTATGAGGGATGGTACTGCGTACCTGACGAGTCATTCTACACGGATACTCAGGCAAAGGACGGAGTGTGCCCCGACTGCGGACGCCCTCTGAAAAGAGCCCATGAAGATGCATATTTCTTCAACATGAAAAAATACAGCGAAAGGCTTATCCAGTATATTGAGGAACATCCAGATTTTATCGTTCCTGCGTCAAGAAAGAATGAGATGATCAACAATTTCCTGAAACCCGGTCTTCAGGATCTGTGCGTAACAAGATCTTCTTTCAAGTGGGGAGTTCAGGTTCCTTTTGATCCGGAACATGTCATCTATGTATGGATAGATGCCCTTTCAAACTACATCACCGGTCTAGGCTACACAGTAGACAAACAGGGAGAATTGTTCCAGAAATACTGGCCGGCTGATGTTCACATAATCGGAAAAGACATTCTCAGATTCCACACAATTTACTGGCCTATCATTCTGATGGCACTCGGACTTCCTCTTCCCAAACAGGTATTCGGTCACCCGTGGCTCACAACCGCCACAGGCAAAATGAGCAAATCCAAGGGCAACACAATATATGCAGACGATCTTGTCAACCACTTCGGACGTGACGGCGTCAGATATTATGTTCTTTCAGAAATGCCTTATGCAAATGACGGAACAATTTCGTATGAAAATGTCATTTCAAGATTCAATACTGACCTTGCAAACACACTTGGAAATCTCCTTGCAAGAACCTTGTCGATGACAAAGAAATATTTTGACAGTGTTATTCCCGAACAGGGCGAAATAACTGAACTTGATTCAAGTCTGATCTCTGAAGCCAAGGCGTCATTTGAAAAATACTGCAAGGAAATGGACGAATTCAAGCTTGCAGATGCGCTTGACTCTGCAATGGACATAGCAAGAAGAGCCAATAAATATATAGATGAAACAACACCATGGGCTCTTGCAAAAGACGAATCCCAGAAAGCAAGACTCGGTTCGGTTCTGTATAACCTTCTTGAGTCTTTGAGAATACTCGGTGTAATACTGAGACCTGCTATGCCCGATTCATGCGACAAACTTCTCGCTTCACTCGGCGTCGAAGACAAGACCATAGCTTCAGCAGCAGAATTCGGAAAACTTCAATCCGGAAACAAAGTCGGAGAATCTTTTGTACTCTTCGCAAGACTTGACGAAGCAAAGATGCTCGAAGAAATAGAAAAAGAAAACGGAAACGTATGAGTTCCCTTCTATTTGATACCCACTCCCATTACACAGACAGCAAATTCGATGATCCCGCAACTCTTCTTAAGCAGCTGTTTGAAACGGACATATGCGGAGCAATGTGCTGCGGGTGGGATGTGAAATCATCCAGAGACTGCGTTGAACTGGCATCCTCGTTTCCTGATCTGTACTGTTCAGCAGGAATTCATCCGGAAAACTGCGTCGACATTGAAGACATGAATTCGGCACTGGACGAAATTAAGGCTCTCTGTAAAAAAGACAAAGTCAAAGCACTCGGGGAGATTGGTCTGGATTATTACTGGGAAATACCGAAGAAAAAACAGATGGAATACTTCGATGCTCAGCTTGGTCTGGCCGAGGAACTCGACCTTCCGGTCATAATTCACGACAGAGAAGCTCACGGCGATGTATTTGACATGATTCGTTCCCACAAAAAAGTCAGGGGCGTCATGCACGGATACAGCGGCAGTGCTGAATCTGCCAGACAATACTCAAACATGGGTTTTTACATTTCTTTTCCCGGAACAATTACATTCAAGAATGCTGCAAAACTTCCGGAAGTAGCAATGGTTGTTCCGGTTGACAGGATTGTAGTCGAAACCGACTGCCCGTATCTGACACCTGTTCCGTTCCGCGGGCAACTCAACCACAGCGGATACATCAAATATACGGCTGCGAAAGTTGCGGAATTGCTGAATATGGATTATAATGATTTTTGCAGAATCGAAGTCGAAAACTCTAAAAAACTATTCAATATTGATTGAGGAGCATGTATGGACAACAACGTAATATTCAGGGGCATCATGCCCGCGCTGGTTTCTCCTGTAAATGAAGACGGATCTCTCAAAAAGGAAGCTACTGTAAAACTTGTAAAGTGGCTCATGTCCAATGGTATTCACGGTTTGTATATTTGCGGATCAACCGGAGAAGGCCTGGTTCTCAGGAAAGAGACAAGAATGGAATTGCTTGAAACAGTACTGGATACCGTAGAAGGCAAAATCCCTGTCATCTCACACATTGGTGCTATCGATCTCGCCACCACTCTTGAACTGACAAGACATGCTTCCAGAGCAGGTGCTGCTGCAGTATCGTCAATCCCGCCGATATATTTCAAGTATGAGGACGACGACATCGTCAACTACTACAAAGCCATCTGCGACAACTCGACTGTTCCAATGCTGATGTACGGAATCGGAAACGCAGGGACAAAACTCTCTTTTTCAGTAGTTGAAAAAGTTTTGAACTGTTCCCCGCTTGCCGTCGGACTCAAGTGGACTTATCCGGATTATTTCACGATGGGCAGAATCAAATGCATAAACAACGGCAATGTAAATGTGATCAACGGTCCTGACGAGATGCTTATCTGCGGACTTGCCATGGGAGCAGACGCAGGAATTGGCACGACATATAACCTTATGCCTAAGCTCTTTGTCGATCTATACAACAACTTCCGCGCAGGAAAGATTGATGAAGCAAGATTCATTCAGCACAAAATCAATGTTGTCATCAATGCATTGATTAATCATAACGTAATTCCCGCAACAAAAGCCGTTCTCAACAGGATGGGATTTGATGTCGGCAATTGCGTAAAACCATTGAAAGCTCTCAGTGAGCAGGAAACCGACATAATGCTGAAAGAAATGAACAATGTCATTGATTTCAACAATCAGATAATAAACTAACGGGAGGCAGAAATGAAAATAGGAATACTTGGATACGGACCGGTTGGAGAAGCGATATATGAGCGCTGCTCTGTTTTGCCGAATATTGAAGTTGCAGGCGTTTACTGCATGGAGCCCGAGAAGGTTCCTGACGGAAAAGGTCTTGATTCAGCTGATGCTCTCCTGAGTGATTTCACTATTGATACTATAGTAGAAATCATCGGCGGAAACGGACTCGCTTACGACCTGATAGTTCAGGCAATGAACAATGGTAAAAATGTCGTGACGAACAACACTGAACTGACATGCACATATCTGCAGGAGCTCAGCGAAATTGCTTCAGACAACAATGTTTCATTCAAATACACAGCTGCCATAGGCGGAGTACAGTGGATTTCAAATCTTGATGCAGCAACCCGCATTGACAAAATTAAAAAAGTATGCGGTGTAATGGATGCAACTTCCAACTACATCCTGAGCAGCATGCAGTCGTCAAAATCTTCTTATGAAGATGCATATGCGGAAGCAAACAGTCTTGGATACATAAACGAAATAAGAGACGATGATGTTACAGGTGTGACTTCTAAAAGAAGACTCATGGTTGCCAGCGGTATCGCATATGGCGCAAAACTCTCTGAAGATGATGTTGATGCTTATGGAATCACAACAATCACCCAGGACGATTTTGCAGTTTTCTCCAGGCTTGGACTGACATGTAAATTGTACTCTTCCGCTTCAGTTGTTTCAGACACACAGATGACTGCTTTTGTTGAGCCTACGCTGTTCGGACCTAAATCCCTTGAATCATGCGTAAACTCAAACTACAACATATTCTCTTTTGAAGGAAACGTTTGCGGCAAATACAGTTTCTTCGGCCAGGGAAACGGCAGCAGGGAGAAGCATACACAGAACGAGGATGAGGGAGAGAAGTTTTTTCATGGGTTGAACGCTCCTTTCGTGTTTTTTCTGTTAGTTACAGTATACTCGGAAAAATGGAAAATGTCCAGTGAGATCGTTTTAACATTTAAAGCTGTTATTGTTTT
>CADAXH010000053.1 GCA_902791785.1 uncultured Ruminococcus sp.
TATGACAGAACAGGCAAAAAGCAACTGTTACTTCTGATTTCCATAGTCGAAGTCCGATGTGCCAATTGTAATATAACCTTCGTAAAATGTCATTTTTCACACAAAACGATTTCGTAAAATGTAAAAAAATACAAAAAACGAAGATTTGTCGTGTGCAAACATGCAGCTGCATTTTTATGTTGAACTGCAGCCGCTTCGAGTGGTAGAATAACAGCGGAAAAAATGAAAGAGGAGAACGAACATGTCAAGCAAAATATATACTGTAGCTATACTCGGATGCGGTTCAAGAGGCGCTGACACATACGGCAAGAGAGTATTCAACCGCCCCGGAGAATTCAGAATTACGGATTTGTGTGAAATAAGCCCCATAAGACTCAAAGAAACACAGGAGAGATTCAACATTTCAGACGAGCATTCTTTTACTGATGAAAATGTGTTTTTTGAGAAAAAGAGAGCTGACGTAATCTTTATCTGCACACAGGATAAAGACCATGTCAGACAATGCCTCAAAGCTCTGGAACTTGGATATGACGTTCTTCTCGAAAAGCCTATTACAGGCAGCAAGGAAGAGTGCTACCAGCTTCTCGACATGCAGAAAAAAACAAACAGAAAAGTTTTCGTCTGTCACGTTCTGAGATATTCGCCGGCATTCCTTAAATCCAAGGAAATCCTGGACACAGGCGATCTTGGAAGGCTCGTTGCCATTGATGCCGTCGAGCAGGTTGCATACTGGCACCAGGCGCACAGCTTCGTCAGAGGAAACTGGAGAAACAGCAAAGAATGCGTTCCGATGATTCTGGCTAAATGCTGCCACGACCTCGACTATCTTCAGTATTTTGCAGGTTCCCCGTGCGAAACGGTATCCTCGGTCGGAGATCTCACATATTTCAAAGAAGAAAATGCCCCTGAAGGCAGCACAAAAATGTGCATAGACTGCAAATACCAGGACACTTGTGTATACAGCGCAAAAACCCTTTATTACGGAAGCTGGAAGAACCATGACAATGACTGGATTACGTCAGTCATGATGAGATGCAAGGAGAAAACTGAAGAAAACATCCTGGCTGAACTGAAGACAAATCCATACGGAAGATGCGTATTCAGATGCGACAACGACGTGGTGGATCACCAGTTTACCCAGATGGCATTCAAAAACGGAGTAAAAGCTAACCTTCTCATGACCGCATTCACCCAGAGAGGCGGAAGAATCATTACGTTCTACTGCACGCTCGGACAGCTCGTCTTAAACGAAGAGGAAGGCGTACTGAAAGTAAAGAAGTTCGGTTCACCGACAGAAACAATTGCCATTTCTTCTCTTGTTGACCAGGGTTCCGGACACGGCGGAGGAGACGACGGACTCATTAACAAGCTGCACAGCATGCTTGACGGTGAATTCAACAAAGGCACTTCCCTCCAGGAATCCATTGAGAGCCATCTGATGGGAATAGCGAGCGAGGAATCCAGAGTCAACAAAGGAAAACTCGTATACGTTCACGGTTAAAAACTGCATATAATTCAAGACCGCCTGCGGATTTCGCAGGCGGTCTGTTATTTTATCTGAGAGTTTTGTAAATTGTGAGTCTGTTTTTGCCGTCAATCACGTCATATTCCATCTTTTGGGTGAATTCTCTGACCATCATGATTCCGAGTCCTCCCATTTTCCTTTCGGAAATGTCGACATCGACATCCGCAGCTTCAGAAGTGAGCGGATTGAACAGTTTACCATTGTCCGTGAATGTCATAATCATGTCGTCGCCGCTGATTGAAATGTCCATGACGAGCTCAGGTTTTGACACGTCTGTGAATGCGTAGCTGATGTAGTTGTTTATCAGCTCATCCAGGATTACGCCCATTTCGGACTTTTTGTCCCCGTCAGCTCCTTCAATAATTGAAAACACTTTGTCCGTAACTACAGGAATGTCCTCATATTTCGGATTCTTGAGTTCAATTCTTCCGAACTTTCCAATCTCCAGAAGCATCATTGTCACGTCGTCAAACTGTTCCATTCCCTCGGTGAAGGAACTCAGAGAACTGAAGAGTGATGCGAGTATGTCGCTGCTGCCCTTTTCAAGTCCCTCCTTGATCCTGTCATAATCAAATTCCTCATTCGAAGAATTGATTCCTTCATTAAGTCCGTCGGTATAGAGCAGGATTTTGTCGCCTTCTTCCAGGACAATCGAGTCTTCCGTAAATCTGAAGTTTGGAAGTGCGCCGAGAACAAAGTTTGATTCCTCACTGATCTTGTCTGCAACTCCGTTTCTCAGAATGAAAGGCTGCTCATGACCTGCCCTGGTGAATTTCAGGACATTTGTGTTCAGGTCATATATTCCGATAAATGAAGAAATGAAGAGACCTTCCTTGTTGTTCCTGCAGAGTTCGTTGTTGACATATTCAGCAATTTCTTCGGTGCTCATTCCTCTCTTTGCACATGAGCGGATAAGCTCGTTTCCTCTCATCATGAACAATGCTGCAGGCACGCTTTTTCCGGACACGTCAGCAATGACGAAGAACAGTCTGTTTTCGTCCAGCATGAAGTAGTCGAACAGATCGCCTCCGACTTCCTTGGCCGGCCTGATGAAACTTCTGATCCGGAACTTATCCCCGACAAGAGGCTTTGTCGGAAGTGATTCAAGCTGAATCTTGCTTGCAATGCTGAGCTCAGCCTGCATGCGCTCTTCCTGAGCCGTCTTGGTTTCAATGTCGTTGATGTAATCCAGCATTCTGTTCTGTAGCATTACAAAATTGTTCGACAGTGCACCTATTTCGTCTTTGGTTTTTATGTCGGGAGACAGCACTTCCGGCTTTTCGTTCCTTTCGAGTTTTGACGAGAACTCAATTGCCGTGTCTGAAAGCTTCTGTATGTTCTTGACGAGGAACTTGTCAGAGAACAGCAGGTACACAATTACCATTGCAATTGTAGCAACAATCATTATGGCAACAAGAGTGAGAATAAAACTGCTCTGTGTAGATTCCAGATTCACCATTGAGTACTGGAAACCGACATATGCCATTACATTCCCTTCTTTGTCCTTGATCGGGAAAACACTGAAAATGTCTTCGCGTCCTGCCAGTGTTTTTGGCATACCGGCATCCAGTGCATCGACAAGTTCAGGATTTCTGACTCTTTCAATGCTGCATGGGAAATTGTAATGGTAAGAAACATTTGACGTGGAATCGACCATGTATACAAAGTTGTTTCTTTCGGCATCATAAAGACAGATGAATCCTCCCATCATCCCTTCGGATGAGGCAACCAGATCGAGTTTTCTCAGAGTGTCCTCATAATTGTTCTTGAATTCAAGCATTTCATAAGACATGCCGAAACCGGTCTTAGGCGGAAACCAGTCCGCAACAAGATCGTCAAAATACTCTTTTATCTCGTTGAATGATTCATCGTCAACAGGCATATCGGAATAGTGTTCTATGTCCTCATAATTCTTGTTGTACCGTTCAACCATTTTTTCTTTGTATTTTTGTATGAAATCACCATGTTCATCTTCCATTTCAGAAGCAATTCTCTCTGCTGATGACTGGCATAGTGACATAACGTTTGCCTTAGACCTTATTGAAAAAATAATGGACGATACGGAAACGGATACCACTATGAACGCCAGTGAAAGGATGGCGGTGAGGAAGAAGATTTTTCTTCTGATCGGAAATTTCATAGAATTGTGAATGTCTTATTGAAGCCTGCAACCTTGAATACTTCTGTGACAACCTTGTTTATGTTTCTGATTACAAGCTTGTTGTTTGTTTCCATGACCTGTCTCTGGAGAGCCAGAAGAAGTCTGAGGCCTGCTGAAGATATGTATTCCACATCCGTAAAGTCGAGGTCGATGTCCACATTTTCACATCCCTCTTTATCAAGAGCCTCTTTGAGTTCCTGACTTGTTACAGTATCCAGTCTTCCCGAGATGACTGCAGTAAGTGTTCCGTTTTCCTTTTTGAATGTTGACTCCATTTTTCAATTCTCCTTTTGAATGTTTATTTCGAGTACCGTGTTGTTCAGATTCAGCACCCTTATGTATGTAATTTTATTGACCAGACGTTTGACGAGAGCGAGTCCTCCGAGATTGTCCGGATCTTTCGTCTCGTGTTTTGTTGGATCAAAGACGACGCCGTCGTCCCTGATTCTCAGAACCATTCTGTCGTTTACTATTTTCAGATTGACGTCAATTGTGTTCGTGCGTTTTTTATTGTATCCGAACGAGATAATGTTGTCTGCAATCTCTTCGCCGGCGAGTCCTACTATCTGAGCGTCCCTCTCATTCATTCCGTGAGCTTTTGAGTAGCTTACAAGTTCCTGGGACAGCTCAGCACTCTGACGGATGTCGCTCTCAAGACTTACGTCGAAAGAGTCATATGAATCGTATGCAGGAGCCATGTACAGACCGTATTTGTGAAGCTTCTTCTTTTTCTCGTAGATGAGAATGAACAGGTATGTCAGAAGAAGTGTACCGGTCTCGCTCAGAACGACTGCAAGCGCATATCCCTTCAGTCCCATTGTGTACAGCAGGGATATTGAGAGCGGAATGATGAGAACCGCTTCGCGAAGAACTACGGTTATGATTGCCGGCATGTTCTTTCCGACGGTCGGGTAATATGACTGAGAGAACTTGTTCAGTTCATACGGTATGAACGAAATGAGATAAATCCTCATTATTGCAAAATATTCTTCTCCGGAAATATCCGCACCGAATATCTTGCAGTAGATCGACGGGTCTATAAGCAGCACGGTCATTATGACCGCTGTCACTCCGATTGTAAGCAGATAAAGTTTTCTTGCAACGGAGCGGAGTGAATAATAGTCCTCCTCCCCGTAGCACACGGCACAGATTGTCGGAATGAGCTGATGTATTCCGCCTACAAAAAGGTCGAATCCGAAAACAAAATTGGAAAGCACTCCGAACACAGCCTGCTCGGTCTGGTCGGTCACTATCGTTGCTATTATGATATTTGCCACAGACAGCTGGACCGCCGTCAGGAACAGATTCATTGCAGTTGAAGAAGAAGCTTTCAGGCTCTCCCTGAAAAGGGATCCCGAACCTTTCAGGTTCATCGTGAACTTGAGCATTCTCCTGTCGCTTCTGATGTAGAATATGACGGTGACGAGTCCGACGAGATACCCTGCCCCTGTCGACAACGCCGCACCGTACATGCCCATATCAAACACTTTGATGAAAAGAACTTCGGATGCAATTTTCACAACGTTTGAAACTATGAAAAATGCAGATGCTGTCTTCGGACTGTTGTCCGTCGACATGAATGAGGAGATTATGAGGGCAATCGTTATTACCGGGTCAGTCAAAAGGTAGACCAGAATGTACTGCCTTCCGAGTTCGCTCAGTTCCGGTGGAGCATAGAGAGATGCCAGGGGGCCGGAAACGAACGGAGCCAGGGCGGCAAGTACAACCGATACCGCAACGCCCCAGAAAAGGCAGGCAGAAAATGCTTTTGAAGCCTTCTCCGTCTCTCTCTTTCCGAGATATGAGCCAACTACAATCGAGCCTCCCACGCCAATGGCGAATCCCGGCATCTGGATTATGTACAATATCGGCATCACAAGGCTTGAAGCCGTCAGTGCCTCAATTGAAATCATGTTTCCCGTCAGGATTCCGTCAGCCAGAGAACCGAACTGCATCGCCAGAATCATCAGAGTGGAAGGTATCAGGTAGTGATACAGCTTCTTTTGAAGTAATTTAGAATTTCTCTTTAACATCAGATGTCACTCCTCAGGAAGTAGTTGAGCGATCCAAGTGACTCAATGATTCTCTCAAGGTACCCGTTGTCCGTAATCGGCCATTTGAATCCGAGCCTGTAGAGGGCCTTGTTTGTGAATGTGTTGTCAGTCAGGATGAATTTGTGGAGCAGCGTGTCGCTTGACGCATACGAAATGAGACTTGATACAAGCATGTTCTTCTTGTCGTCGTTCATCATGTTGGTAAGCGCAGTATTGAATGTGTCGTCGTCCACAATCCTGATGTCGTATCCGGATTTATTCATGGCATAAATCACGTCGCCCATCTCTATTTCATGTGAGTTTGCAGCATGGAACAATGTGAATTTCTTAGGCGTCTGCGAGAGAATCACAACAGCTTTTGCTACTTCGTCAATCGGCGAGAAGTCAATCTTTGCATCGCACCCTGAAACCGGGAACAGCTTGAGGTGGTTGTATCCCTTCAGGTCGCGGATGAATCCGTTTGTAATTGAGTTGATCTGGAATTCTCCGTCGCTCTGACGTCCCATCAGGTTTCCGACACGGATAACTTTTGCGTCGAGACCTTCTTTTATCGCGTCATATACGGCTCTTTCTGCCATATATTTTGAGTTGACGTACTTGTTTGAGATGTCCTGGCCTACGTCCAGTTCGTATTCATGGACCCTGAATTCTTCAGGGAACTTGTTTCCTACATTCTCTCCGGCAACGGAAAGTGTGGAAATCTGAATGAATCTGGAATTGTGCTTCTTTGCTATTTCAAGCATGTTCTTCACGCCGCCGACGTTGATTCTCTCAATTATGTCGTCTGCTGCGAAATGCTTGACGCATGCTGCGCAGTTTATGATTGTATCGAAGCTGACGCCTTCCAGTTTTTCGTATATGTCTTCCGAAGTGATGTCAGTGTCGATTACAGTAACATATTCCTTTATTTCTTCCTCAAGAGGCGAGTCGAAATAGTAGGCGAGCATAGCTTTCAGACGAGTGTCTGAATCGAGTGCGTTGCTTCTTACAAGAGCTACAACCTTGACTTTCCTGTCAATGAGTTCCTTGAGCATGTGTGAGCCGAGGAATCCCGTGCATCCCGTCAGAAGAACAGTTCCGAGAGGACGGTCGAATTTTATCTCGTCCACGTTATCACAGATATTGTTTGCAAGAACTTCCTCTTTTGTGATTACAACATCGGAAGCCTTTTCCTGAACAGATTCTTTTGTTACTCCGTTTATATGCTCTTCGAGTTTGGCTATTGTAGGACAGTCAAACACGTCCTTGTATGCTATGGGAAGACCTGATGCAAGGGCGAGCATTGCAACCTTTGAAGCTGAGAGCGAAGTACCTCCGAGGTCGAAGAAGTCTTCGTCGACTCCGATGTCCTTCATTCCGAGAGCTCTCTCGAATATTGCTTCTATCTTCTTTCCGAGTTCCGTCTCAGCACGTCTTACGTTTCTCTTTTCGCTTGTGACCTGAGGTTCAGGCAGTGCCCTTCTGTCAATCTTTCCGTTCGGAGTCAGAGGCATCTTATCCAGTTTCATCATCACTTTCGGGATCATGTACGGAGTCAGTGTCTTTGAAATGAATGAAACGAGTTCATCTTTTCCGAAATCACGGCTTGACGTGTAATATGCGACGAGGTGGTCTCCTTCTGTCGCGTTGTTTCTCACAACTACAACAGCGCTTGTGACATATTCGAAAGAGTTGATAGCCTTCTCAATTTCGTCGAGTTCAACCCGAAGTCCTCTGAGCTTGACCTGGTTGTCAAGTCTTCCGAAGAATTCCATGTTGCCTTCGCCGTTGTATCTTGCAAGGTCACCTGATCTGTATGCGCGGTCTCCACGTACTTTGATGAAGCTCTGCGCGGTCTTCTCAGGCAGTCCGAGATAACCTATACCGACACATTCGCCTGCGATGGTAAGGTCGCCGATTGCGTTGATCGGTACTGGTCTGTCGTGTGGTGATAAGTACATGTGACGGTACATTCCGTCGGGCCGTATCCGTTAAATATTTCAGACTTCACTCCGAGCGCTCTCAGTTTTGAGACAAGTTCGGGTGAGACTGCTTCAGCGCCCATATCCAGCACTTTCAGCTGCTTCAGTGCATCAATGAAGTCAGGCATATCCAAAGCATTTGAAACATATGAAGGAGTCATGAACATCAGGTTCACGCCGTTTTCTTTTATGGTCTTTGCCATGACCAGAGGATTTTCAATGTCTTCATCCGATGCGATGACGGCCGTGTAGCCGTGGCTCATCGGCACGCACTCCTCCTGAATCGAAGCGTCAAATGAGAGAGAAGCAAATGAGCAGGATACAACGTCTCCTACATACCTGTACTCGCGTGTTGCAAGGTTGTTTCCGTCTGCACAGTAGTTTACGAGGTTTCTGTTGCTTATCATGACGCCTTTCGGCTTTCCGGTTGAACCGGATGTGTAGATTATGTAGCAGAGAGAGCTGCCAGACACTTTTGCGTTCGGAGCTTCATTTCTGCCTTCAGCCTTTATCTTCTCTATATCAAGGACTGTGACACCTGTCTTTTCAAACAGGTCTTTCTTTGCTGAAATAATGTCTTCAGTAGTAACAACTGCCTTTGAGCCCGAGTCCGTTATTATGTATTCAATTCTGTCGTCCGGGTACTTGGGATCAATCGGAACAAATGCAGCTCCTGAAAGCATGAGTCCTTCTCTTACTGCATATGCTTCCTTCACTCTCGGCATGAGCGAAACGACCTTGTCGCCTTCACCGAGTCCAAGATCCTTCACCGTATTT
>CADAXH010000054.1 GCA_902791785.1 uncultured Ruminococcus sp.
TGCGCCCCGGAAGTGTCTGCTTCGAGGGGCGACGGATTGATGAGCTCAATCAGCTCTTGTATTTGCGCTTTCTAGCGTTCTCAGATTTCTTTTTGCGCTTTACGCTTGGTTTTTCGTAATGTTCTTTTTTCTTAACCTCAGCGATTTTACCGTCGCGTGCGACTTGTCTTTTGAATCTGCGAAGAGCACTGTCTAGCGATTCATTATCTTTAACTCTAACTTCAGCCATCTGTGTATCCCTCCCTCCGCGTTCAAAGATTAATGATTGTGTGCTAAATCACATGAGGGAATTATATCACAATATTTGCAACTGTCAAGAGATTTTTTGCGCAACAGACTGACAAAACCGTGAAAAAGCATCATTTTGGAGCGCAAATGAGCCAAATCATTTGAAATTGCATTGTACAAGTGATAGAATAGCAATGTTAAGAAAGTCTATTTACACCGAAAGGTAAAATATTATGCGTAAAAGATTCACAAAAATCCTCTGCCTGGCTCTGAGCTTCATAATGCTCGCGGTTGCATTTTCATCATGCACGAAAAAACCGGGGCTGTACAACTGGCTCGGAATAAGAATGGATGTCGACTACCTGCTCAAACTGACGTTGAACGTCGGTGACGGGGATGTGGTTTATGATGTTCCGTTCGACGAATACAGGAATCTTTTTGCTTATTACAAGTCCATCATTTCAAACGTGACCGTCAACGAGAACTCAGTTGCGGTCGTTGCCACGAACCAGCAGAAGACTGCAGTCCTGAAGGAGCGCACGGAAGACGAACTTGCAAAATTCTACGCCCTGCAGTCGATAGCAAACAAGTACGGAGTAGGGCTGACAAAAGAAGATGAAGGCGCATATGAGAGAGCCTTTGAAAAGCAGGCAAAAACACTTGCAGATACCCTGACCGAAGAAGATCTGAAGGGTTACAATGGAACAGCTCTCGAGTACGCAAAAGAAAAGTACAATGAAGTCATAGTCAACAAGCTCAGAATGACCCCTGAATATTTCGAATATCTGTTCTACAAGAACATGCTGCTCAAGAGAGTAAAACAGGCAATTGTTCCAAATCTTGCTGAAAGCATCAAGCAGTGCTACTATCATTACGAGGAAGTTTACATTGAATATGTAAAGGGAGACGGACAGAGTGAGAGCGCAGCTTATGAGAACATACAGAAAGCATATGAAGAGCTCGAAAACGGCGCAGACCCGAAAGACGTGGTAAAAAAGTATTCGAACAACAGTCTTTACACATCAGATATGTACTTTGACTCTTACGGCAGACTGGTAGGCGACTCACAGGGTTCTGCACTCGGAACGACAATTGTTGAGACGGTATTCTCACTCGAAGAGGGCGAATACAGCGGCATCGTAACCGGTGAGAGCAGCGACAACCAGACCGCATATTTTGCAATTGTAATAAGACTGGATTTCTCGGAAGATGCTCTCTACAGCGAGAACACCATAGCAACGCAGATGTTCCAGTATGCTTATGTCGGAGCAAAGTCCGAAACAACATACTATACAGATTACAACGATGTACTGAACGCATATATCCAGAACATAAGGATCGAACCTTATGACGAAGGAATATATGACAAAGTTGCATACAACACGATGTATTAACGGAGGCCGAACTTGAAAATATCTCTGGTAATTCCGATGTATAACGAGTCATCAATCGTAAAGGATGCGCTCGAAACATATTCAACATACATGGAAAAAACGTTTGACGACTGGGAACTTATTTTTGTCGACGACGGATCAAAAGACGGCTGCGGTGACGTAATCAGGGAAGCGTCGGAAAATGACCCAAGGATACGTCTTGAAGGATACGAAGTCAACAGAGGCAAGGGATTTGCCGTCAGAACGGGAGTTCTGGCTTCGAAAGGCGATCTTGTCATATTCACCGACTGCGACAACGCATACGGCGAAGAGACAATAGGCAGGGCGGTCGAACAGCTGAAGTCGTCCGGGGCAGACATGCTCATCGGTTCAAGAAACCTGACAAAGGACGGGTACAAGCAGTACACTTTTATGAGAAGGGTTGCATCCAAGACATATATAAAGGTTATATGCCTTGTTGCAGGATTCAAGCTTTCCGATTCTCAGTGCGGATTCAAAGGATTCAAAGGGGAAGTAGGCAGAAAACTGTTTTCATACAGCGAAGTTGAAAGATTTGCGTTTGATCTTGAGATAATACTTCTTGCTCAGAAGGCGGGATATACAATAACAGAGATGCCCGTGAAGATAATAAACCACAGGGAATCCAAAGTGAGTCTCGCAAGAGATGCAGTAAAAGTTCTCAGCGACCTGAGAAAAATGAAGAAGAGAATAAAAAAACTCGACATCCGAAAATAGACCTGTACGGTTGAATTGAGGGTTGAGAGGGAATATAATACAATTATCAAAATTTGGGAGGTCAGTTATGACAGAACTCAGAGAAGCAATCAAGAAACTTAACATGATCATCAAGCTTATCCTTACAATTTTCTTTGATCCGATCATCGGCGGTATTTATCGTATCTGCGCCGGAGACGTAAAGGGAATCGTAATAGGCATCATCTGGATCGTTACAGGCGGTGTTTTCGGTATAGGCTGGATCGTAGACATTGTTACAGTAGTCATTCATAACGATTACACAGTACTCGCTTAATCGCAAAAATGGCACGGACCGGGTTTCCCGGTCCTTTTTTTTCGCAAAGAGTGAGCGGGTTTTTCACATTTTTTGACTGTTTTTCACATTTTTTTGCTAAATATTGATTATTTTTTTTGTTTATATTATAATAAACTCCACGACTAAAAATGCAGGGTTTCATATCGAAGCAGAATATGAGATTATCATTAAATAATTGGAAGGTTGTAGAAAATGCGTAAAGTCAGGCTTTCTGTGGCAAAAAGAACTGTCATATGGGTTATAAGCGTTGCGATTGCTGTAGGCATACTGGCAATTGCTATTTACAATAAAGGTGCGTACGACCTGATTATCGAGCAGTACAAACACTATTCTGTAGATGTAGCAAAGCTGGTTGCTGCTGAACTGGACCCGGAGCAGGTATCGAACGTTCAGAAAGCCATAAGGAATACTTATGAACATGCTGACAACAAGGTCATGAGCGATCAATGGGGCACCCCGGAATTTGAATCGTATGTGGCTCAGTTTGAATATGTCAAGGAAATGGACGACTATAAGGAGATTCTTGCAGATTTGCGGAGAATGCAGGATCAGCTTGATGTGGATTGCCTGTATATCACCTGGGTGGATAAGGTCAATGAGTGTTATGTTTACCTTGTGGATGCAGCGTATGAAGATCCCTGTCCTCCGGGCTGCATAGATCCGCTTTATTTCGTGGATAACGAAGTGATCCTTAAAAATCTTGAAAAAGACGGAATGGTTCCCAACATTTCGAAAACAAAAGAATACGGCTGGCTTATGGCTACCGGAATGCAGATATTTGACAGCAACGGCGAACTTATTGCGATGGCCGATGTAGATATTTCAATGAACGATGCCATGGCGGAACTGATGAAGTTCATGAACCAGATTGCTTTCTCATTTTTGGCGATTGCGGTTATCGTAGTAATCCTGGCTCTTGTCGTGATAAGAATCTTTGTTATAAAACCAATCCGCATTCTGTCTGATGCTGCGGGACAATATAAAAACAACAGCAATGTGTTCTCGGAACTTAAATTCAAGAGAAATGATGAAATCGGTGTTCTAGCTGATTCCATTGCCCTGATGGAAAAAGACATCAACAGCTACATCAGCGATCTGACCTCTGCAAGGGAACAGGCCGACAAGATGAATCTTGCTGCAAATACCGACGCATTGACCAAAGTCTTCAACAAAAGAGCGTTCAATCAGAAGGCTATCCAGCTCGACGACGATAAGCCTCAGTACGGAATTGCAATGATAGATATAAATGACCTGAAAGGAACCAATGACAATTACGGTCATGAAAAGGGTGACATCAGCATCATGACAATCTGCCGTTTGATCTGCAGTGTGTTCAATCCTTCAGCGGTTTACCGCGTTGGAGGGGACGAATTCATTGTTGTACTCGAAGGCGAAGAATACGAAAAGCGCGACGAACTTGTAAGAAAGCTTTCAGATCTGTTCAAAGCAAACAGGATGAATGAATCCCTTGAACCCTGGGAAAGAGCCTGGGCAGCAATCGGATATGCCGTGTTCGATCCTGACTCTGACGAAGGCGTGGAAAGCGTCGAAAAGCATGCTGATGCATATATGTACGAAAACAAAAAACAATGCAAGGAAAGCGAAAAATAATGTGAAAAACATGGTATGATTTGTCTGCAAAAATGGATCATACCGTTTTTCTTGCCGGAAAAAACAAGACTTTTTCTGACTTATGTAACAAAACAACTTTTTTCTTGACAAATCAATGCCGGGGTAGTAATATAGTCGCATAAGTCGTGGAGGACACGCTTTTGGTAAAAACTCCCCTCAGAGAGAAGTATGTTTGGTGTGATTACTTCAGGGTATTGTCAAGAGTACCGCCTGCACTATGACTCGCCGCAGGAAATGGCGGCGCGGGTGTGCCCGTTAAAGCTGAAATGAGTTAAAGATTGAGTGGAACCGTGCTTTGCACCTCAATGTCAAAAATGACATAGGGGTGTTTTTTTGTTGAGAAAAACACCTCGGGAAAGGAAAAAGAAAAATGAAACTCAAAATCAACGGCGGCGAATATGTCTTGGATGGTGAATACTCCGTCTATGAAGCCGCAAAGGCAGCAGGACTTGAAGTTACAAGAGAAATTATTGCTGCAGACGTCAACGGAGAGACAAAAGAGCTCTCACATCCTGTAAAAGACGGAGCTGAAATCACTCTTTTAACATTCAAAGATGAAGGTGGCAAAAGAACATTCAACCACACAGCATCACATATCCTTGCTCAGGCTGTAAAGCGTCTTTATCCAAATGTAAAACTGACAATAGGACCGGCAATCGACGACGGATTCTATTACGACTTTGATTCCGAAACTGCATTCGGACCTGCAGAACTTGAGAGCATTGAAGCCGAGATGAAGAAAATCGTCAAGGAGAATCTCAGGATTGAAAGATTCACACTTCCGAGAGACGAAGCCATCAAACTGATGGAAGAAAAGGGTGAACCTTACAAGGTTCTTCTCATTGGAAGAGTTCCGGAAGGTGAAGAAATATCTTTCTACAGACAGGGCGAATTCACAGACCTGTGTGCAGGACCTCACCTCTTCTCGACAGGCGCTGTAAAAGCATTCAAACTTACTCAGTGCACTGGCGCTTACTGGGAAGGCAACTCATCAAACAAACAGCTCCAGAGAGTATACGGAACGGCATTCCCGTCAAAAGACGAACTGAATGCGTACCTTGCAATGATTGAAGAAGCAAGAAAGCGCGACCACAACAAAATAGGCCGTGAAATGGGATACTTCACAACTGTTGACGTAATCGGACAGGGACTCCCGATACTGCTTCCAAAGGGCGCAAGAGTTATCCAGCAGCTCCAGAGATTCGTTGAGGACGAAGAGGAAAAGCGCGGATGGCTGCTCACAAAGACACCTTACATGGCAAAGAGGGAACTCTACAAGATTTCCGGTCACTGGGATCATTATCTCGACGGAATGTTTGTTTTGGGCGATCCTAATGACTATACAAAAGAATGCTTTGCCCTGAGACCGATGACATGCCCGTTCCAGTATCAGGCATACCTCAACAAGGCACGCAGCTACAGAGATCTGCCTTTGAGATACAATGAGACTTCAACACTGTTCAGAAACGAAGATTCAGGTGAAATGCATGGACTTATCCGTGTAAGACAGTTCACAATTTCCGAAGGTCACCTGATGTGCAGACCTGATCAGCTCGAAGAAGAATTCAAGAATTGTCTCGACCTTGCAATGTTCATGCTCAAGACAGTAGGCCTGTATGAAGACGTATCTTTCAGATTCTCACAGTGGGATCCTAAAGACACAAAGAAGTACATAGGTACAGCTGAAGACTGGGAAGAGGCACAGGGAACAATGAAACGCATTCTCGACGATCTCGGCGTCAAGTACAAGATCGGTATCGGCGAAGCTGCTTTCTATGGTCCGAAACTCGACATCCAGATCAAGAACGTGTTCGGAAAAGAAGACACACTCATTACAATTCAGATAGACCAGTTCTTAGCAAAGCAGTTCGGAATGGAATATACGGACAAGGACGGAACAAAGAAGAATCCGTACATCATCCACAGAACGTCAATAGGCTGTTATGAAAGAACACTGGCCCTGATGATTGAAAAATATGCGGGTGCTATGCCTCTGTGGCTCGCTCCGACACAGGTCAAGATTCTTCCGATCTCCGACAACTATCTCGATTATGCAGATAAAGTTGCTGCTCAGTACAAAGAGGCAGGCCTGAGAGTGGAAGTTGACAGCAGAAGCGAGAAGATTGGCTACAAGATCAGGGAAGCTCAGCTTGAAAAAGTTCCTTATATGCTGATAGTAGGCGAAAAGGAACAGGCAGAAAACCTTGTTTCAGTAAGATCAAGAAGCGAAGGCGAGCTCGGACAGATGTCTGTTGAAGATTTCTGCAAGAGAGCAATCGAAGAAAAAGTCAGCAAGGTAATTAAATAACGAAAACCGATTTGGACTCCCATCTTCAGGTGGGAGTCCAATGAAAAATGAGGTCAGTATGTCAAAAACGTACAATGTCGAAATTGTTAATATGGTGATGGTAAAAGACATCAGAAACAATAAGGTACTTGTTCTGAATAAAACCAAAAACTGGCCCGGACTGACTTTTCCGGGCGGTCATGTTGAAAAAGGCGAATCGTTTTATGATGCCGCAGTAAGGGAGATAAAAGAGGAGACGGGACTTGAAGTAAAAAATCTCGTTGCAAAGGGCATTGTGCACTGGGCAAATAAGGAAAAAGGCGACAGATATCTGGAATTGATCTATTCTACATCTGATTTCTCCGGAACTCCCGTTAAAGAGACGGAAGAGGGAACGATTGAGTGGATGTCTTATGAAGAGCTCAAAGCATCAAAAGCGCTGTCTCAGAATTTTGATATGTATTTCCCGATTTTTGAAAGCAAAACATATTGTGAATTGTTCCTTGACTGGAACGGAAACGATTGGAATTCGGAAAAAAGATACATTTTTTCATAATTTTGTTTTCTTTGTTTGACAACCATTGCCACATGTTGTATAATGGTGCGGTACGTTCGGGGTGTGGCTCAGTTTGGTAGAGTGCTTGGTTCGGGACCAAGAGGCCGCTGGTTCAAATCCAGTCACTCCGACCACAAAAGAAACGCAATTTGTCTACCACGACAAATTGCGTTTCTTTGCGTTTTATGGGTTATTATAAGGTTTTTCTAGTCCTGATTGAAAAGGTGAAAAACTGCAGAATTGCCTGAAAATGCACCTTTTCAAAAGCTCTTCCAACATATAATACTTGAAAGTAAACGAAAGAGTGATACAATACCAGTAAAATTGAAACAAAGGGGAAAAGATATGTACACAAAGTCATCAATAAAATTGCTTACAGCTATACTTGCAGTAATCCTTATGATAATTCC
>CADAXH010000055.1 GCA_902791785.1 uncultured Ruminococcus sp.
GATAAGATCAAGGCTCTGTTCCCCAACACATACGGAAAGAACGAGATCACATTTGTTAAAGGCAGCAACACTTCTGAGGCAAAGAAGCAGGTTGTCGGAGTGATCCTTTCCGGCGGACAGGCACCCGGTGGTCATAACGTGGTATGCGGTCTGTATGATGCGATCGGCCAGCCGTCCACCTGGCAGGACAATAACAATGTCATTATGAACGACGTGGTATTCTATATATCCCCATATTACTATTATATCCGGGTCGGACAGACTAATTTCAGCAGATGGCAATTGGAGAGCTGGGCACAAGATATAGCAAACGGAAGGCTGGATATTTATGTAACAATAGATGTCGGCCCCAGAATAATATACTGTTCAATGGACGGAAGTCCCAATATGATGCTTGAGGACATTGAAAGAAAAGTATCCAAAGATGTTTCTTCAATGTTCGGCATAGATAAATACTGGTACATCTACGGCGGCCACAGACTCTGGTTCAGCCCTGAAGAGTATCCCAAAACATATTACCCGGACAACGAAAAAGTGGTTTATACAATAACAGAAACCGGCTGCATCCTGAATCCGCCGACACAGCAGGTGACAGGACTGAAACACACAATAACAATTTCAATGCATCCTGAAGAGCCTGTGGTCACAATAAACCACGTCACGACAAACACATCTCAGGAAGAAGTAAAAGGTGCAAGCTGGGCACTCACCGCCATGAGAAGCGGAGGCATAACAATAGTTCCCCAGACAACGACAGACACCGAACTCCTTCCGAACAGAAGCATTGTGTTCTGGCCCTACACTGACATAAACGATTCCAGACTGAGTCTGGGCAACAAATACGTAGTAATCAGACAGGATCCTTCGAATGTCAACCCGATCAAGCTTGGTTTTACCAATTCAATCGGCAAAGTCATGTACCTTAACGGAAATGTAGCTTGCAGTGTTTCATTCGGAACGTCTTATGAAGATGGCGAGTATCCGGATTTCGGGGCCTCATGCGAAGTGTATGAAAGCGACTACTTCACAGAAGTTGAAACATTGTCCCCTCTCAAGACCCTTGCGGAAGGAGCAAGCATATCCCATACAGAAAAATGGAAATTTGCTTCCGATGTCAACATGACATCATTCGATGACGAGTCAATAGACGCTTTGTCCAGAATAATATAGCATTTTGTCTCACCTCTCTTTCAGACAGGTGAGACAATCATTGTTACAGCTCGTCTAATTAACAAAGAAGTTCACATAATAGCCAGGAGATGTTTATGAAAAAAAGAATTTGCATTTTTTTATCCGTACTTGTTTTGTTTACATGTATTTTCAGCATTTCTGCAAGTGCAGACATGGGCCCCAAGCCACAATTGACAATAAAAGTTGACAATCCGCCTCAGGGACTATACTATCTGGATTTGCTTCTGCCCGGAGACGCGGACGGCGAAAAATGGCACCCGAATGTAGAAAATGATCAGGAAAACAACAGTTATGACAGTTCACTTTTTAATGTACTAAAGGAATATAACGAACCGGGCTGGCATACGGGACTGGTTCAGGGAACAGGCGCTCCCATGTGGGGAGACATTTATTCCGATAGCAATAGTTTCCACTTCAGATATTTTGGTCTTCCGGGAGTGGGAAACAAATATAAAATAATAATGGTGCTCTCCGATGGAAGCACCGTGGTTTCCGAAGAGCTGACAAGAAAGATCTATCAGGAAGAGATCACTGTTTCCTATTCAGCTGAAACAGGAATCAAGGTAACTCATGAAAAAAGCAAGTTCCTGATGTTCATCATCCAGTTCCTTCCGACAATTGCAGTCACGCTTATCATCGAAATTCTGCTGCTTCTCGTGTTCAAAATATCCATCAAGGACAATCTTGTTCTTGTTCTCATTACAAACATTCTGACGAATATTGGGTTAAACCTGATTCTGTTCTTTACAAACATTTCATCCGGATATCTGTCGTCATTTATGCTCATAATTCCGCTTGAAATCGCAATCATCATAGCTGAATGCATAACATATGCAGTACTGATGAAATCCAACAGCAAAGTGAGAAATGTCGTTTACGCAATTGTGGCAAACGTCTCATCTGCTGTTCTCGGATTCCTGATACTTCTTATTCCGGGAATTTTTAAGTGAAAAAGAATATAAAAACATCTCTTCTGCGCTCCGAATTGAAACTGACAAAAAATGCCATAAACAGCATCTCCGTTCAGTTGTCAAGAGACGGACAGAATAAAATAGGATTACTTTTATCCAGACAACACAAAAACAATGTATCATACGAAAAACACAGCTTCGACAATTTTGAGGGAGAATGGATCCACCCTGCAGGAATAAAAAGCAAGGGAGCGGTTCTCTATCTCCACGGCGGAGGATATACCACCGGCGGCCTCGAATATTGCCGGGGCTTTGGCTCGCTTATAGCGGACTCTACAGGCGCAGACGTCCTGACTTCAGCATACAGGCTGGCCCCTGAAAATCCTTTTCCCGCAGCGCTTGAAGACGCATATGAAGCATATATGTACATGCTTTCGTGCGGATATGAGAGCAAAAATATCGTGCTTTGCGGCGAATCAGCAGGCGGAGGGCTTTGCTATGCCCTTTCAATGATGCTCAGAGACAAAGGAAAACCCATGCCAGGGTACATCATTGCTTTTTCTCCCTGGGTGGACCTGACATGTTCTCTTCCTTCACACAAATACAACAAGAAAAAAGATCCGTCTCTCACAACAAAACACCTTATTGACCAGGCAATTATGTATGCATCGGACAATCTGAAGAATCCTTACGTTTCTCCTCTTTACGGTGACTTGTCCAGTCTTCCCGATTCACGCATATTCGTCGGTGGAGACGAGATTCTGCTCAATGACTCCATGGTCATGTGCGACAAGCTGAAAAATTCAGGAAGCAGGTGCAGCCTCACAATAAAGAATGGAATGTGGCATGCATACGTATTATTCGGTGTCAAAGAAGCCCAGGATGATCTAGAAAAGATCAAATCGCTGATTCAAAGTGTAACGCAGTCATACGGAAACAAAAACTGGCTCAAGCTTGACAATGCTGCAAAAATATATCCCGCTGCAAGAAAGAGGAACTGGAGCAATGTCTTCAGAGTGTCCGCCACATTGAAGGAAAATGTGGACGTCGATGTTCTGAAAAGCGCAATCAGGATAACAACAGCAAGATTTCCTTCAATTGCTGTCAGGCTGCGTCGCGGTGTGTTCTGGTATTATCTGGAAAAGATAGATTCTCTTCCGGAACCAATTCAGGATTCTCCTTATCCCTGCCAACTGATGAAAAACAATGAACTGAAAAAATGCGCATTCAGAGTATTGTACTACAACAGGAGAATATCCATTGAAGTATTCCATGCCCTGACTGACGGCACGGGCGCCATGATATTTCTGAAATCCCTGGTCGCAGAATATATTACACAAAAATATAAAATCCGGATATCCAGCACTGACGGAGTAATTGACAGAACCGAACGCCCGTCGCCTGAAGAGATTGAGGATAGTTTTGTAAAGAACAAAGGCGATTACTCAAAGCCAAGAAACAATGCTGTCTCATATAAAATCAAGGGCATAAAAGAGCCTGAAGGCTATCTGAACATCATTACGGGAATCATTGATTTGAATGACATAAGGCGTGTTGCCAAATCTTATGATGTTTCCATAACCAACTATCTGACTGCCGTGATGATCAAATCCGTAATAAAACTTCAGAACGAATCGGGAGTACAAAACAACAGACAAAAACCGGTATCAATTCTGGTTCCGATTAATCTCAGACCATTCTTCTCTTCAAAAACGCTGAGAAACTTTTCCATGTTTGCGAATGTCGGAGTAGATCCGAAAGAGGGACAATACTCCATGGAAGAGCTTACCGAGATAGTGAAGCATCAGATGAAGCTTTATGCGACAGAAAAGAACCTGAGAGCTATGATAACAACCAATGTTAAATCCGAACAGTCGCTTGCACTCAGACTAGTGCCCCTGTTCATTAAAGACTTCGTAATGAAAATGGTGTACAATCAGGTTGGCGAAAGAACATCAAGCACAACCATTTCAAATCTCGGACTTCAGACACTTCCTGCTGAGATGGCTGGATATGTGGATCATCTCGATTTTGTTCTGGGAATACTTTCTGACACTGCATATAACTGCTCTGCCGTTTCGTACGGAGACAAAATGAGATTTAATTTTACAAACAACATTGAAAGCCATGAACTGGAAAGGCTGTTCTTTACAGAGCTTGTCAAATCAGGCATTCATGTGCTTATAGAAAATAATGAAAAAGATACGAGCGGAGGTGATAAATAATGGCATATTGCGTAAAATGCGGTGTAGAACTGGAGCCTGGTGCATCAAAATGTCCTCTGTGCAACACCCCGGTTGTTCTTCCGTTTGAGCAAACTTCGACTTTTGACAAGCCTTATCCTGTATTCAAACCAAAGCCAAAACTGAAAATAGGAAAAGGAACCGCAATGGTGGTAGTTGGCCTGATACTCCTTCTTCCATTGTTAATAACGATTATTTCAGATTTATCCATAAACAAATCTTTTACATGGTCGCTATACGTTATCTCTTCACTTCTGGCATTTTATGTAATCGTAGCATCCATAGTTATGCTTAAGGAAAAGCCGCTGATGTCGATCATCGTAATAGGGCTGGATATAGCATCATTTCTGATGTTTATTAACTACATGACCCACGGAAACTGGTATTTGAAATTTGCACTGCCTCTCGTAGTACTTTTATCCGTATTTGCTGTTTTACTGGCAGTCCTGTTACGAAAGCATCTGATCAAGATACCAACCCTTGTATCTGTTTCAATGCTCTTTGTCGGAGTTGTCTGCCTCGTTATAGAAATACTGCTGAGCCTGATGATCAATGGGAAGGTTGTCCTGTTGTGGTCGCTATATCCGTTCTCTACTCTGTTTATATTGTCTCTTGTGGTTTGGATTATATTCAGGAGCAAGGCAATTGTAGAAAAACTCAAAAAGAAATTTTTCATTTGAGTTATTTTCCTGTTTACATTCTCTTCCGGATGAGGTATAATCCTACCAAAAAGATAGGTTATTAAAAAGGAGAGACGAAATATGTTCAAGTTGGATTTTCGATGTACCGTAGTTTTTTTCGGAAAAAACTTCTACATTAATACATATTAAGGAGAATCCAACATGAGCAAAAGAATATATAAATCCATTTCCGAACTTGTCGGAAAAACACCTCTCGTAGAACTTGTAAACTACGAAAAAGCAAACTCACTCAATGCAAGAATACTTGCAAAACTTGAATATTTCAATCCGGCAGGTTCCGTAAAAGACAGAATTGCAAAAGCTATCATAGATGATGCTGAGGCAAAGGGAGTTTTAAAACCGGGCGGAACTATTATAGAACCCACGTCAGGCAACACGGGAATCGGCCTCGCTGCAATTGCAGCATCAAGAGGATACAGGCTTATCATTACCCTTCCGGACACAATGTCTGTAGAGAGAAGGAACCTGATTAAGGCATATGGTGCTGAACTGGTTCTGACAGATGGTTCAAAAGGGATGAAAGGCGCAATAGAAAAAGCCAATGAAATCCACAACAGCATTAAAGGTTCAATTATTGCAGGTCAATTTGTAAATCCCGCAAATCCCAAAGCACATTATGAGACAACAGGTCCGGAAATATATGAAGACACTGACGGCAGCATCGACTTTTTTGTATCGGGAGTAGGTACAGGTGGTACAATTTCAGGAACCGGAAAATATCTGAAAGAAAAAAATCCGGACATCAAGGTGGTTGCTGTTGAACCGGCAGGATCACCGGTACTCTCCAAAGGTCAGTCCGGATCGCACAAAATTCAGGGTATCGGTGCAGGTTTTGTTCCCGACACATTGGACGTTTCTATTTATGATGAAATAATAACAGTAGAAAACGAAGATGCTTTCAAAACCGGAAAAACGATTGCAAGAACAGACGGAATACTCGTAGGTATTTCTTCAGGTGCAGCACTCTGGGCAGCAACACAAATTGCCAAAAGACCATCAAGTGCAGGGAAAACAATAGTTGTACTTCTTCCCGATACCGGAGACAGATATCTGTCAACACCGCTTTTTGAGTAAGTAAATATGTAATTACGGCATGGATTTGAATGGTTCCATGCCGTAAATTTTGATTATTCACTTTTTTTGATACCGAGCATCCAGAACCGGCAAACCGGAATGAAGGTGAGTCAATGCCGCCACTACTGCTTCCAAATGTACTATACATTAAGAAGGATTAATGCAATAGAAAATAATGATTTTTTCACCTGTTACATTCAACGAAAGTAAGATACTCTTCTCCTTTCAGAGGCTTGCTGAACAGGAATCCCTGACACAAATTGCATCCTATTTTTTTCAGATGCTCCAGTTGTTCTTCGGTTTCGACCCCTTCAACTACGACTTCTTTGTTGGACTGTTTGATCATACCGACAATCTGATCAAGTATTATCATTCCCTGATTCTCTTCTGTCGTACTCCATAAAATACTCTTGTCCACTTTTATCTCGTCGTAACCAAGTGAAAAAACGTTTACCAGGTTTGAATAACCCGTGCCGAAGTCGTCCAATGCAATGCTTGAACCTGCTTTGTGAAGATCGTCAATCAATCTTTTTAGGGAGTTGATATCGTGGAACGCCATAGTTTCCGTAACTTCGAAGCATAAGAGTGACGGATCGATTCCGTATTCTTTAACAAGATCTGTCAGGTGTTTTGAAAAACCAACAGTCGAGCACTGTGTCGGCGAAAGGTTTATATTTACTTTTTCTACTCCGTAGGATTTCAGATTATTGTCTCTCAGAAAGCCAAGCACTTGATTAATGACAATCTCACCAAGATCAAGCATCAGCCCGCCCTGCTCTGCATCGCCTACAAACTCATCGGGAGATATGTAGCCAAGCTCTTCGTCGACCAGTCTCACCAGTGCTTCAACCCTGTCGTATTTACCGGTTTCAACATTGAAGAGCGGCTGGTAAACCATATAGAAACTGTTATTCACTATACCGCTGAAAACCGCCTTCTCAACCGCAATCTGCCGCTTGACATCAATTATTGTTTCGAATCCGTCGAATTTTTCAACAAATTGCGTCAATTCTTCTTCCTGGTCGAAATCATCGGGAACTCTGACAAGTACAACATTGCTGTGTATTCCAAATGTATATTTTTCAACTTTCCAGTTTTGTGAAAAGATTTCTTCAATCTTGTCACGCATCTCAGACTCGCTAACTTTTTTTCCTTCTCTGTGGGCAATTACAAACTTCCCGTTTTCGAGGTCATAGATCAAAGAATCCGGATAAACGTGCCTCACCTCGACAATCATCTTGTTTACAAGCTGTTCCGTCACTTTCTTTCCGTATCTTGAAGTTATTCCCTTCAGATCCGGATTCTTGACAACAATCATACACGCTGTCGGATTCTTTCTTTTGAAAAGC
>CADAXH010000056.1 GCA_902791785.1 uncultured Ruminococcus sp.
GACTGAATATCAGAAGCAAGCCATATTTGCAAGCTCTTGCAGTATAGCGGTTTCTGCTGCCGCAGGCTCAGGAAAAACAGCAGTTTTAACTAACAGGATAATTGAGCACATAAAATCGGGCACAAACCTGAATTCGATGCTTGTGGTAACTTTCACAAAAGCAGCTGCTCAGCAGCTTAAAGACAAAATATCTGATGCGCTGAACAAAGCACTATATGACAAATCTTTGAGTGATAAAGAAAAACAACATATAAAAAAGCAGCTGATTGCACTGCCTAATGCGAAGATTTCCACTATAGACAGCTTTATAATTGGACTTGTAAGGGAGAACTTTACAGAAGCCGGTATTCCTGTCGGATCGGGAATCATGGACGAAGCCGTGAAGAGCCAGATAGAAACTGATGTGGCGGAACAGCTGATCCAGGACTACTACGATGGAAAAATCACAGACGAAGAGTACTCGATTGATGATTTTGACACCTTTGCCAATGTTTTCGGAGATCCGTTGACAGTTTCATCATTGCCGGGTAATCTCATTTCCCTGAAAGACTATTACAATACGCAGCCTGATCCTTACAAGAGCATATTGGGAGATCAGGAAGAACAGGAATTCCAGAACAGTCTTTTTGGAAAGACACTTTTTGAATATACAAAATGTTCAATGGCTCATTACAGAGGTGTTTTTGAAAAAGCAGTCAATGCTTTTCAGGATGCAGAAATACCGTCAAATGCCGCAGTGTTTACCGAAATGATGGATTATTGCCTGGGAATAATTGATGTGACAGATTCAAATGACAACCCGTATTACAAGGTAAAAGAATTGCTGACCAATTACAAAGTAGGCAAAGTAGACAGAAAGAATACACCGGACAATTTGCAGCATTTTCTGGGCCTGAAAGAAGAATTCAGGGATTTTCTCAAGAAGAACCTGCTCGCCGGTTATTATAACTATACACTTGAAGAAATAGACGAAGCAAAAATCAAAATTGAGAGTCAGAGCAAAAACCTAATAGCTTTTCTCAAGGCATTTGAATCCAGGTTAAACAAACAAAAAGCATTGAGAAGAATGTACAGTTTCAATGATTATGTGCGACTTGGACTAAAAATACTGACAATGCCGGATTTGCTTACGCCTTCACCTTTGTGCGTCAAACTCAAATCCTACTATGAAGAGATATATATAGACGAATACCAGGATACGGACGGCCTTCAGGACAGGATATTCTCGCTTTTGTCAAGAGGAGACAACCTGTTTACAGTGGGAGACATAAAGCAGAGCATCTATGGTTTCAGAAGCGCTGAACCTTCCATATTTGACAGACAAATAAGGGAAAGACCTGTATATGATCCGTCTGCTCATGAAAGTAAAACAAAGATTTATCTCTCTGACAATTTCAGATCGACACATCAGATAATAGATGCAGTCAACTGCATATTTGACAATGTGCTGAAATCAGATCCGGTTATCAGCTATGGCGAAGCAGACAGACTCAGATGCGGTAATAATACAAATGGTCCCAAGCCTGAATTCCATATTTTATATAATGAAGAAATGTCATGCGACGACCTGAGAGAAGAAGAACTGAAATACATAGCAAAGAGAATAGTCAGTGAAAAGAAAGCAAATCCGGACCTTCGTTATTCGGACTTTGCCATATTGTCAAGAACGAATGAAACATCGAGCCTGGCGGCAGTCATACTGAATGATTATGACGTTCCGAGCGTTGACAAGAACGCATTCCAGTTCTTCAACAATCCTGAAATAATGCTTGTGATGGCACTGTTCAGGTGTATTGACAACCCTTACAGTGACATTTATCTTACTGCAATAATGAAGAGTCCTATTTACGGGTTTACGCTAAATGATCAGATAAGATTCAGAATGGCGCACCCGGAAAAACCTCTATACATTGCCGTGAAAAACTGTGCAGATTCAAACGACAGGTGGAGTGAAAGATGCAAGAAGCTTGTGCGTGATATAGAGTACTACAAGCCTCTGGCGAGATTGCTTTCCTGTTCCGAATTCGTCAAAGAAATATACGAAGGAATGATGCTGACATCAATAGTATCATATTCCGAAGGGGTTGAAAGGGAAGAGGCTGCAAGAGCAAATCTCATGCAGCTGTATGACTATTCCAGATCTTTTGACAGCAGGAAAAACAGTTCGTTGTTTGACTTTCTTGAATACGTTGACCAGCTTGTCAAAGAGAAATCCAAGATTGATATGACAAGATTCAATTCTTCGGATGACGCAGTGCAGCTGGCAACTATGCATGGTTCTAAAGGACTCCAGTACAAATTTGTCTTTCTGCCATGGTTGTCAAAAGCTAAAAGGGAAATAGGCGGAGACAATTTCATTGGTTCCAGAAAACTCCCTCTGTCATTCAGACCAGTTGAAAATGATGAAAGAATAGACAACATATTTTATAAGATATCAATTCTGAGCAATAAAATGTCAGAGTCAGATGAAATGATGAGACTGCTTTATGTTGCACTGACAAGACCTGAGACAACCCTGATAATGACTGCATCACAAAATGATGAAGAAGAAAAGATTGACCGCTTGTATGACATAAACAATCCGGATTCCGAAGCGGTTTTCAATTCTAAAACAATGTCATATTTCTCCAGACTGAGATACAAAACGTATCTTGATGTTTTAACTGATGGGTTTGCAAATAATCCCGATTTAATTAATTTCTCAATCGAAAGAGTTGACAAACTTGCTGAAGAAGAATCAGTTGAGGAGATTACTCATAAGCCAGAAGAAAAATTGATTGACGAGGATGAGATAAAAGAAACACTCAAGGAAAGATTCAATTTTGTTTATCCTTACAGGAATCTTATGATTGTCCCCAACAAGATGTCGGTTTCAAGAATGTATCCGGATCTTCTTGATGAAGAAGAAAACGGTTATACACCAGAACAGCTCCAGATTGAAGAAAAGGAAGACAGAAAGCACACCGAGATTTATCCGCATTTCATTTCGGGAGACGTTGATGCGACACCGAGGGAACAGGGAATATCCGTGCATTTGTTCATGCAGTTTTTTGACATCGGAAATGTTTATCAAAATGGTATAGATGCTGAGATGAAAAGACTGCTTGATGAAAAGTATATATATGACGAAACATATAAGATTATCAAATACCCGTGGAACAGAAAGAAGATTGCAAACTTCTTCAAGAGTTCTCTTGCCATGGAAATGAAGAATGCAAAAACGATCGTAAGAGAAAGAAAATTCACTTTGAATTTCCCGGCAGAATCATTTACAAGTGATAAGGAAAAAGCCGAGTCATTGAGAGGAGTTCCTCTTCTTGTTCAGGGCGTAATCGACTGCATGTATATCAATGATAAAGATGAACTGATTCTTGTAGACTACAAGACAGATCATTTCGGAAAAGACACAAGCAGAGAAGTTATAGAAGAGACACTCAAGCAGAGATATAACAACCAGTTAATGTATTATGCGTATGCGGCTGACAGGCTGATGCATAAGAAAGTTGATCACATAAGGTTGTATTCATTTGCTGTTGATGATATCATAGAACTCGAAAGAAAGGATATTGTATGAGTAACAAAAAGATTAAATATGGGTATACTCCTCAAAAAGTCAATTACAAAGTATTTCTTTTTGCTTTGATTACGCTTGCTTCAACGGTTTTATATGTATTGTCTACAGGTTTGACTATGACAATAGACATTCCCGGCACAAAAGTGCCTCTGATTTATCCTATGGATTTCTTTTCCATAGTCGGACTTCTGGTCTATCTGGCATATATGTTTTTCTGGGGATTCATAGGATACAAGTGCTCCAAATCGGGAATTGTATTCTGGAAGCTGCTCGTTGGCATCAATGCTTTTCCGATATTATGTACTGTGATTTTCTACGTCGGACTTGCTATTGACGGAATGGTGGGTCTTGAAGGAGACTTTTATGAGATAATCGGAGCAGCAGGATGCGGATTTGCTTCTTATATCGGAACTGTTCTTTACTACATATTCAAAGTGAACTTTATAAACGACATTTCAGTGGCATTGAATCTTGCATTTATGCTCGGAGTATTCGCCCTGGGTTACAGTGTCGGGACACCTAAAAAGAAAAAATAATGAGCGCACAAAAAAGACAGCACGGCAAATGCCGTGCTGTTTTGATTTGTGTTAAGAATTAGTCCTCTTTAGGAGCGGGCTCATATGTTTCTTTGAGTTTAAGAAGATGAGCATATTTTTCTTTAGCTGCCTTCTGAGCATTCTTGAAGAGTTCTTCAGCTCTTTCAGGGAATGATTTGAGCAATCTGCTGTATCTTGTTTCGCTTTCGATGAATTCGATGTAATCCTCGGACGGTTCTTTTGAATCGATTGTAAGAGGATTCTTTCCTTCTTCAGCAAGTGCAGGATTGAATCTGAATGTGTGCCAGTAACCAGCGTTAACGGCTCTCTTCATTTCGGACTGGCAGTTAACCATTCCGCCCTTTAATCCGTGCATTTCACAAGGAGCGTAACCGATGATGAGTGAAGGTCCGTTGTATGCTTCAGCTTCAGTTATAGCCTTAAGGGTCTGAGCCATGTCATATCCCATAGCTACCTGAGCTACATATACATAACCATAGCTCATTGCGATTTCAGCAAGATTCTTCTTCTTGATTGCTTTTCCTGCAGCTGCAAACTGAGCTACCTGACCAATCTGAGAAGCCTTTGAAGCCTGACCGCCTGTATTGGAGTAAACTTCTGTATCGAATACGAATACGTTGACATTTTCGCCTGATGCGAGAACGTGATCGAGTCCGCCGAAACCAATGTCATAAGCCCAACCGTCTCCACCGAAGAGCCAAATTGTCTTCTTTGCGAGCATGTCTTTTTCTGCAGCAACTTCTTTAGCGAGTTTAAGAGCAGTGCCTTTGAGTTCTTTTGAAGAGCATGCACTTGCAAGAACTTTTCCGGTTTCGTCTGAAGCTTTGTTGTCGTCTTTTGCAGCGAGCCAAGCTTCAGCAGCAGCCTTAACTTCACTTGTTACGCCTTCTGCATCTTTGAGAGCTGTGACTTTGTTTGCCAGAGCGTTTCTTCTTGTAGCGTAAGCGATTCTCATTCCGAGACCATGTTCAGCGTTATCTTCAAACAGTGAGTTAGCCCAAGCCGGTCCTCTTCCTGATGTGATATTGACTGTGTACGGTGTTGCCGGAGCAGAACCACCCCAAATTGATGAACAGCCTGTAGCATTTGAAATGTACATTCTTTCACCAAAGAGCTGTGTTACAAGACGAGCATATGATGTTTCAGCACAACCTGCGCATGAACCTGAGAACTCAAGCAGCGGCTGGTTGAACTGGCTGCCTTTGACTGTGTTGTCAGCAAACGGCAGATCTTTCTTTGCAATATTTTCTGCACAGTAGTTGAATGGGAGCTGCTGATCTTTCTGTGTCTCCATCGGAACCATTTCAAGAGCTCTCTTTTCAGGTTTGGTAGGACAAGCAGAAACGCAGAGTGTACAACCCATACAGTCATACGGAGAAACAGCGATTGTGAACTTGTAGTCTTCACAGCCTTTTCCTGTCATCTTTGCTGTAAACTTTGTGTTAGCCGGTGCAGCAGCAGCTTCTTCAGCTGTAAGAGCGAACGGTCTGATTGCTGCATGCGGACATACGAATGAACACTGGTTACACTGGATACAGTTTTCAGGATGCCATACAGGAACAGAAACTGCTACGCCACGTTTTTCGTAAGCTGCAACGCCCTGAGGATATTCACCGTCTTCACGGCCGAGGAATGCAGAAACAGGAAGTGAATCGCCCTGCATCTTTTCAACTGGAGTTGCGATTTCGTTGACGAATTTAACGAGATCTTTTCTCTTGCCTGTTGCTTTTTCAGCTTTTTTCTTGTCTGTAGCTGTCTTCCAGCTGTCAGGAACTTTAACTTTTACAAGTGCGTCAACGCCTGCATCGATTGCCTTGTAGTTCATTTCTACAACAGCGTCACCCTTCTTGCCGTAAGACTTCTTAGCCATGTATTTCATGTAGTTAAGAGCATCTTCTGTAGGAATGATGTTGGCAAGTTTGAAGAATGCGGACTGAAGAATTGTATTTGTACGTTTGCCAAGTCCGATTTCGATTGCCTTGTCGATAGCGTTTACGATATAGAATTTAACTTTGTTGTTTGCGATATAGTTCTTGATTGAAGCAGGGAGGTGCTTTTCAAGTTCATCAACTGTCCACTGGCAGTTGAGAAGGAATGTGCCGCCCGGTTTAACGTCTTCAACCATCTTGTAGCCCTTTTCAAGGTAAGCGGGGCAGTGACAAGCAACGAAGTCAGCTTTGTTGATATAGTAAGAAGATTTGATTGGCTTGTCGCCGAATCTGAGGTGAGAAATTGTTACACCGCCTGTCTTCTTTGAGTCATACTGGAAGTATGCCTGAATGAATTTGTCGGTATGGTCACCGATAATCTTGATTGAACTCTTGTTTGCGGATACTGTACCATCGGCACCGAGACCCCAGAATTTACAAGAAACTGTTCCTTTTGGAGATGTATCAGGAGCATCTTTTTCAGGAAGTGAAAGGTTAGTTACATCGTCTACGATACCAACTGTAAAGTGATCCTTTGGAGTTTTGAGCTTAAGATTTGCGAATATAGCAAATACAGAAGCGGGAGTTGTGTCTTTCGATCCGAGACCGTAACGTCCGCCGACAACTTTGATCTGTCTGCCGGAATTTGCAACTGATGCCATTACGTCGAGATAGAGAGGTTCGCCGAGAGAGCCCGGTTCCTTTGTTCTGTCAAGAACAGCGAGTTTCTTACATGTTGCAGGGATAGCAGCCATGAGTTTATCTGCTCTGAAAGGTCTGTAGAGACGGACTTTTACGAGACCGACTTTTTCGCCCTTTGAAACAAGGTAGTCAATGACTTCTTCAGCTACATCATTGAATGAACCCATTGCAACTACAACTCTCTCTGCATCCGGAGCGCCGTAGTAGTTGAACAGCTGATAATTTGTACCGATCTTCTTATTGATCTTGTCCATGTATTCTTCGACAATCTCAGGAAGAGCATCGTAATAACGGTTGCATGCTTCTCTGTGCTGGAAGAATATATCTCCGTTTTCTGCAGATCCGCGAAGAGCAGGATGTTCAGGATTCAATGCATGAGCTTTGAATTCAGCCAATGCTTTTTTGTCTACCATCTTAGCCAGGTCTTCATAGTCCCATTCTTCTATCTTCTGAATCTCGTGGGATGTTCTGAATCCGTCAAAGAAGTGAATGAAAGGAACTCTGCCTTTGATTGCACTGAGATGTGCAACAGCGCCAAGGTCCATTACTTCCTGAGCGTTTGTTGAAGCGAGCATAGCAAAGCCTGTCTGACGGCATGCATATACGTCTGAGTGGTCGCCAAAAATGTTAAGTGCGTGTGATGCTACTGTACGTGCTGATACATG
>CADAXH010000057.1 GCA_902791785.1 uncultured Ruminococcus sp.
CAACCTTTGTTCCTTTAAAATTGTATGCAACATATGAACCTAGAACTGAATCTGACTTATATGTTCCAACAAGTAGTTTTCCGCATGATGCCAAAATGGTTGCAATTATAGCTACAGCCATAACGAGTGCAACAACTTTTACAAATCTTTTCATTAGTGTTTTCCTCCAACGTATTTTTGCTTTCCAGCACTTTAATTATATTCCCAAAACGTGTCTGTGTCAACAATTCCGGAGTCTGCTTTTTCAACAATTGATAAGAAAATACAGGATCAGTTGCTTCCTTTTCTTCTCTTTAATAGTCAACCGGGGTGTTTTGTATGGCTTTTTACAGTTGAAAACAGTCGAAAAAATTAATATAATAGAAACTTAGCGTAATATATATAAAAATATGTGCGTAAAAAGGTAAATGTATGAGAAACAGCAAATTCAAGAAAATTGAAGAGAAAATAGGCAGTCTTGAAACGGGGTCCGTTTTTGCAGTTGCGGACTTTCTGGAATTTGCCCAGCCGAAGACGGTGTCAAAGACACTTGAGAGACTGGCAAAGGCAGGAAGAATTGAAAAAGTCGTCCGCAGCATCTTCTGGCTCCCGGACGGGTTGAATTCCTCACCCGATCCGGAAAAGGTGGCTGACGCACTTGCAAGGGAAAACAACTGGAACATCATCCCGAGCGGAGAGACTGCAATTCATATTATGGGGCTCTCTGTAAAGAAACCGAAAAAGTGGACTTTCATCACTGACGGAACATACAGAAAATACAGATTCGGGGACAAGGAGATCTCACTTCAGCACATAAGTGCCGGATATTATGACAGAATATCCAAGAAGACTTCGCTGCTCATCCAGGTCATCAAGGCATACGGAAGAAACACACTCGACTCGAATGTCGTGAAAACAATCCGTTCAAAATACAACGACAGCGACATAAAGCGCATACTCCAGGAGGTGCGCCACCTTCCGAAGAGAATTTCGGGAAAAGTAAAAAACATATTTGAAGGAACAACAATCTGATGGGTACAGCAATTATTGACAGCGCCCTGTACGCAAAAATGCTTGCGTGCGGGACCGCAACGCTCAGTGCAAACAAGAAAACGGTAAACGATCTCAATGTATTCCCGATTCCCGACGGAGACACGGGCGACAACATGTGCATGACCATAAGCTCAGGCAGCTCCGCTTTGTCGGGCGAAGACCAGCCTGACCTTGGCAAAGCCGCACAGACTGCAGCGAGCGGAATGCTCCTCGGAGCAAGAGGAAACTCGGGCGTCATCCTTTCGAGGATATTTGCAGGAATCGCAAGAGGACTTCAGGGCGTAAAGGAAGCAGGAATTAAGGAATTATCCCACGCTATGGAGTGCGGGGTTGAAGAGTCATACAATTCCGTTTCAAATCCTGTTGAAGGAACAATCCTCACGGTTTTCAAGGATTCGGTAAAATATGCAAATTCCCTGATCGGAGAAGAAACAGACTTTGAAGGGTATTTTGAAAACCTTTTCGCAGAGATGGAAAGAGCTCTCGAGAGAACTCCGGACCAGCTCGACGTACTGAAAAAGGCGGGTGTCGTCGACAGCGGCGGCGCAGGCCTCATATACATAGTCAAGGGAATGAAGGATGCAGTCAACGGCATTGAAGTTGAACTTTCCGAAGCAGGGCAGTCCTCTTCCGCAAAAAAGATAAACATCGAGTCATTCACCGAAGACTCCGTAATGGAAGACGGTTACTGCACGGAATTCCTTCTCAGACTCACAAATTCAAAAGTAGACGTAAAGAACTTCGACGAGAATGTCCTGTTCGACTATCTGAATTCCGTAGGTGAATCTGTAGTCGCATTCAGGGACGGAAGCATCATCAAGGTTCACGTTCACACTTTTGAGCCCGGAAAGATACTCGATCACGTCCAGCAGTACGGGGAATTCCTCACACTGAAGATAGAAAACATGATGCTTCAGCACCATGAGACCGTAATAGCGGACAACTACCACATAAAGAAAGACAGCCACAAGAAATACGGAAGCGTCGTTGTGGCGTCCGGAAGCGGAATTGCAGACACGTTCAAAGATCTCGGAGCAGACGAGATAGTGGAGGGCGGACAGACGATGAATCCTTCTGCGAAGTCTTTCATCGATGCGTTCGAAAAAGTGGACGCCGACACAATATTCGTTTTCCCGAACAACTCGAATATAGTGCTGACTGCAAAGCAGGCTGCAAAGCTGTATACAAAGGCAGACATCAGGATTATAAACAGCACGACTATAGGCCAGTGCTTTGTCGCTCTCTCGGTTCTGGATTCAACAGTGGAAAATCCCGATGAACTTGAGTCAAGCCTGAACAAGATAGTTTCAAACGTTGTGACCGGCATGGTCTCAAAGGCAATCAGGGACACTGAGTCAGACGGAGTTGAAATAAGGAAGGACGACTATATAGGCTTTGCAAAAGACGTCATTTACTGCGCAGGAAAAAAGAGGAAAGACGTCGTTCTTGAACTTGCGGACAAGCTCGGAACGGGTAATTATGACGTAGCCCTCGTAATGAAGGGAATTGACGTGGACCAGGACGAGTTTGACTCAGTGGTTGAAAAGCTCGGATCAGTCTGCACAATGACGGAGATTATTCCGATTGACGGGAAACAGCCCGTATACGATTACATAATAGTTCTCGAATAGGAGAAAAAAATGGCACTTATACTTTTTACAGACACAGACACAGACATCGGCAACAGGGTTGCCAAAGAATACGGATTTCACCTTGTAAGCATGCCTTACAGCATTGACGGGGAGACATTCTATCCCTGCGTCTCATATGACGAGTTTGGACCGAAAGAGGTCAAGGAATACTATGACAGGCTGAGAAGCGGAGTCATTCCGACTACAAGCGCCGTCACAAAAGAGAAATTCATCGAATATTTCGAGCCGCATTTTGCAAACGGCGACGACATATTCTTCGTTCATTTCTCGAGACAGCTGTCAGGCGCATTTGACAATATGGACCAGGCGCTTGCGGAACTCAGGGTGAAATATCCGGAGAGAAAGTTCTACGAACTTGACACGAAGGCAGTCACGACCCTCGCATATCTCATCGTGAGAGAAGTAGGGGATCTGTTCAAAGCAGGAAAGACGCCTGAAGAAGTTCTCGAATGGGGCAAAACGGAAATCGACCATTACACGGGTTACCTTTTCGTTGACAACATAACATTCTTCCGCAGGAGCGGCAGGGTCAAAGGTCTTGCAGCAGCGATGGGAACTCTCGTCGGCATCAGACCGATCATATATTTCGACACCGAAGGAAAGATGGTCAACATCGGAAAGGCCGTCGGAAGAAACAAAGCCATCGACTACCTGATGGACAAGATGAAAACACTTGGTGACGACGTAAAGAACCACAGAATCGTAATCGGCCACACAGACGCTTTGCCTATAGTGGATATTCTGAAACAGAGAATAGAGAGCGAATATGGAACAGGACTCAATATTGAAGTTGTTCCGGCAAATCCGACACTCGGAGCTCATTCGGGTCCGGACGGAGTATGCATAGCTTTCCACAGCACAGGCAGGTAAAGGGAAAATGGTTGAAATAAGAGAAGTAAAAACAAAAAAAGAACAGAAAGAATTTATTGAGTTTCCACTGAATCTTTACAGGGACTGTCCGTATTTCGTACCGCCGCTCTACGGCGACGAGAAAAAGATGTTCAGAAAGGATTTCGTCTACAACGACATCTGCGAATCCGTCTATTTCAATGCGTACAAAGACGGAAAGATAGTCGGAAGAATATCCGGAATCGAGCAGAAATCCTCAAACGCCATAAGGAACCAGAAGAGAATCAGGTTCAACAAGTTTGACTGCATCGAAGATTTTGAAGTTGCGGAAAAACTGTTCATGGCAGTTGAGAAGTGGGCTCTGTCCAGGGGAATGGATACAGTGTGCGGTCCTCTCGGCTATTCGGATCTTGAAAGAGAAGGACTTCTCGTCGACGGATTCGACCAGCTCTCAACATTCGAAGAGCAGTACAACTACGAGTACTATCAGCACTTCATAGAGAGGCTTGGATACAAAAAGGAAACAGACTGGTTTGAGAGCAAGATAAAGCTTCCGAAAGACGAAGACGGCTCGATCAGAAAGATGGCCGACTACGTTATGAAGAGATACAATCTCCACATCGGACAAGCAAGGAACGTGAACGAGTTTCTTGACAAATATGCAGACCGCTTCTTTGCGCTGCTCGACGAGTCATACAAGAATATTTACGGCGCCGTTCCGTTCACAGACGGAATGAAGAAGATGATGATTGCAAACTTCAAGCTCATCATCGACCTGAAACATATAGTCGTGGTGCTTAACGACAAGGACGAAATGGTATGTCTTGGACTGTGCTTCCCGTCGCTTGCCGGTGCTCTCAGGGGTACGAAAGGCAAACTGACGCCGCCCGTCCTCATAAAGCTTTTGAAGGCAATAAAGCATCCTGACGTGATTGATCTCGGACTCATAGGAGTAGACCCGAAGTACATCAACTGCGGCATCAACTCAATTGTGTGTGCAGGAGTTATGGACATGCTGAAAGATCCTCACGTGGATCATGCAGAAACAAACCTCAACCTTGAAGACAACCACGCGATACAGAACATGTGGAAGAGATTTGACAGCACCCGTCACAAAACAAGAAGAGCTTACGTAAAGGAATTGGGCGAAAACAAAAATGGTTAAGATTGTAGTAGACTGTTTCGGAGGAGATCACAGCCCCGAAGCCAACGTAGAGGGAAGCGTCAGCGCGTTAAAGCTGTACAGTGATCTTCACCTCATCCTGACAGGCGACGAAGAGACAATAAAGAAATGTCTTGAAGGAAAAGAATATGACAACAGCAGACTTGAGATAGTCCACGCGCCGGAAGTTGTGGGCGTAGACGAAAAGCCTACGGACGTCATAAGACTCAAAAAAGAGAGCTCAATGATGAAGGCCATAAAGCTTCTGAGAACCGAAGACGACATCGCCGGAATGGTGAGTGTGGGTTCTACAGGCGCTCTTGTATCCGCGGCCATGCTCAGGGTCGGAAGACTGAAAGGCGTCGTCAGACCTGCATTCTGTCCCATCCTGCCGACGATGAACGGCGGCATAGTGGGAATTTGCGACACGGGCGCAAATGTCGACATAACGGCATTCCATCTTGTCCAGTATGCAATAATGGGCAGCCTGTACCTTGAAAACGTCTACGGAGTGAAAAGCCCGAGAGTTGCTCTTCTGAACATCGGAGTCGAAGAGGAGAAGGGTGACGAACTGAGAAAGCAGGCATATAAGCTGCTTAAAGACACGAAGGAAATAAACTTCGTCGGAAACATGGAGAGCAGGGACCTGCTGACGGGCAAATACGACCTCGTCGTATGCGACGGTTTTTCAGGAAACGTTCTCGTCAAGTCGACTGAAGGGGCCTGCCTTGAAATGCTCAAGATGCTCAAGAGAGACATCTCTTCAAGCGTGCTGAACAAAATAGGGGCACTGTTCATGTATAAGATGTTCATGAAGGAAAAGGCATTCATGAACTACCAGAACTACGGCGGCAGCGTGCTGCTCGGAACTTCAAAGGTCGTAATAAAGGGCCACGGAAGCAGCAAGGCGACGGCTGTTGAAAAATGCATAGAGCAGGCATACAGAATGGAACTCAGCGAGATGTCACCCAAGATAGAGAGTGCTCTCGAAAAATACGAGGATATAATCATAGAAGACTTAATTTCTAAATAAGGAGAAAACACCATGTTGGAAGAACTCAGAAAAGTATTGTCAAAACAGCTGAAGGTATCTGCAGACAAAATAACTCTTGACGCAAAAATCAAGGATGATCTCGGAGCAGATTCCCTCGATATTCTCCAGCTTCTCATGACGATGGAGGAAGACTACGGAATAGTCATTCCGGACGAAGAACTCGGAACATTCGAGACAGTAGGGGATATAGTGAATTTCCTCGAAAAGAACAAGAAATAAGATAAGAAATAATCATTCGGAAAGGAGCGCCTCATATGGAAGCAAAATGGATATGGCTCAGCAGTAAAGAACATCCTGATCTTCAGGCTGCTCCTTTTACGTGTTTTTCAAAAAGCAAAGAATCATTCAAGTACTGCGTTGCGGAATTTTCAAAGAGAGTGATCCTGTCAAAACAGGTACTGTTCTACAAGATCAGCATTGCGGCAATGTCCAAATATTTCCTCTGGGTCAATGACGACTACATAGGCGAAGGAACGTCGTGTCCGGGCCATGAGAGCGGAAGGGACGAGAGGGCCGTCAAGTCATATTACACGGTTTACACGCTTCCTCCGAAGGGAAGCAGCCTGAACATTCAGGTTCTTGTAAGAAATATTCCGGTAACGAAATTCGAGTCTACCTGCGGAACGGGGGCACTGCTCCTCAACTGCGAAATAGTGTACGACGACGGAACGTCTGAAGTAATGGCAACAGACGACACCTGGGACGCAAGAGTGCTCGGAAAATATGTTTCGGACACTCTCGTCGACTACACGAGAACTGACTCTGCCACAGAAAAGGCCGAAGTCAAGGACATACGCATTCCGGTAATCGATTCACAGCTCCAGTGTCTGACTGAAGAAAAAGTACTCCCTCAGAGGAACGACGTGTTCGTCTGTCCTCCGGGACTTGAAGCCGTATTCACGGTGGAATTTGAAAGAATATGGTCTTCGCACGTCTATCTGACCGCAAGCGGAGACGAATACGAATTCACAATCGGAACGAGCGAGTTCGGCGAATCAATCCAGAGAGAAGAGACAGTCAGGGCAAAGGGAAAAATCCAGTACAGATCAATGAACCTTAACAGCACGGGCAAAGTTGTTGTAAAGGTGAAAAATACGGGCAACAAGGAAGTCAGGATTTCAGACATCCAGCTCGACTACGTGCACTATCCGAGCTCAACCAGGGCTTCATTTGCCACTTCAGACGAAGAACTGAACAGAATATGGGGAATGTGCACCCACACGGATACAATCTGCAGGCAGAGCGTACTGCTTGACAGCGTACTGAACGGCGATGCATTCTTCAGGATGGGCGAGAAGAGAGTACAGGTGCTGAACGAATACTACGTGTTCGGCGAGACGGCCCTCGCACGCTCTGAACTTCTGAAGACTGCTGAGATAATAGACTCTTCAGACGGGCAGCTTGAAGATACGGTTTCGCCTTTGATATGGGTCATGATGCTCTGGGACTATTATGTTTACACAGGCGACTCAAGACTGTTTGACGAAACAAAGAACGCACAGATAAAGATACTGTCCGAATTCCAGCCCGCTGAGGTCCTGCAGAGCCACATCCAGAACCGCGATGTCAACCTCGTGTCTTCTGGCCGCCGCGAGGGCGGGAAGGCTGCTGCCGAAGCACAT
>CADAXH010000058.1 GCA_902791785.1 uncultured Ruminococcus sp.
CCCTGTGATGCTGTGTATGTGGTTGTCAGTGCACCTGCAGCCAATGAACCATGTACAGCTCCTGCAGCACCGCCTTCTGATTCCATCTCAACGATTTTTACGTTTTCGCCGAAAATGTTCTTTAAACCGCCTGCTGACCATGTATCTGTCTGCTCAGCCATGGGGCTTGAAGGGGTGATTGGGTAGATGGCAGCAACTTCTGTAAAGGCGTAAGATACCTTCGCAGCGGCTGTGTTACCATCCATAGAAAGTTTGTTTCTTGCCATGTAAATAACCTCCAAAAATTATCACTGTAAGTGTGATTTCTTACTAAAAAATAATAATAACACAAAAAAGTATATAAGTAAATGACTTGAGTTGCGAAATTTGAAAAACTTGAGCCAAACAATACTTAACACTATGTTCAAAAAACACAAAAACAATTATTGCAATTATGTCAAAAAAATGATACCATATTGAAAAAAGATGAGAAGATTTTTGCAAATTCGTATTGTGCAGAGGATAATAATATGGAAAACAATGATTTTCGCTACAAGAGAACTGAAAGAAAAATACTGAGCAGCTACCTTGAACTGAAACGTAAAGATAAATACGGAGATGTTTCTGTCAGGGACATTTGTGAACTGTCCGGTGTCAACAGGGGTACATTCTATATTCACCATAAGAGTATTCAGGACTATAATCAGTACCTGGAAGAGAAATGTTATGAAAAACTGGATGAAGCCACCAACCTGATATATGAAAAGGATGAATTTACATCCAGACCTTATTTTGACATGATAGACGAAAACAGGGATCTGTTTGAGTACTATCTGAACTATTCATGCGGAGACACCAAGAAAAAGTGGAGTGAAGACCTGGTCAAAAATGTCAGACGGAAATGGATTGGCTTGAACAGACTTACAGAACCAAAACTCCGACTTACGCTGAACTTTCTCTCAAGAGGAATGGAAGTGTATTTTGAATGTTTTTATGAGTATGGATTCATAAATAAGGAAGCACTGATTGAATCTCTTGATGCAATGATCAAAAATGGTCCAAGAGGATTGAATGAATTTTTGCAGTACGAATCCAAATAACAGAAAAAAACAAACATGGGCGCTATGCGTTTTGCGTAGCGCCCATGTTTTACAAGTAGTTAATTAGTTTCCGAATTTAGAAGTGTTAACTTTTACACCAGGTCCCATTGTTGCTGCAACTACACAGCTCTTGAGGTACTGACCCTTAAGTGCTGCAGGTCTTGCTTTAACAATAGCGTCGATCAAAGTTGAGAAATTCTCCTGAAGTTTTTCAACTCCGAAAGATACCTTGCCGATAGGGCAGTGGATGATGTTTGTTTTGTCAAGTCTGTATTCAATCTTACCAGCTTTAGCTTCTGTAACTGCTTTAGCGATATCCATTGTTACAGTACCAGCCTTCGGGTTAGGCATAAGTCCCTTAGGACCGAGTACCTTACCGAGTCTACCGATAACACCCATCATATCAGGTGTTGCGATTACTACGTCGAACTCAAACCAGTTTTCTTTAACGATTTTGTCAACGTATTCAGCTCCGCCTGCATAATCAGCGCCTGCTGATGTAGCTTCGTCAACCTTTTCGGGTTTGCAGAAAACCAATGTACGGACAGTCTTACCTGTTCCGTTGGGGAGTACAACTGCTCCACGAACAATCTGGTCTGCATATCTTCCGTCGCAACCTGTGCGGATGTGAACTTCTACTGTTTCATCAAATTTAGCCTTAGCTGTTTTGATTACGTAGTCAAGGGCCTGAGTTGATTCATAAAGCTCTGCCTTGTTAAACAGCTTTTCGCTGTCCTGATACTTCTTACCTTTTTTCATGTTAGCGCACTCCTTTCTTAATCAGTTACTGTGATACCCATGCTGCGAGCTGTGCCTGCAATCATGCTCATTGCTGCTTCGATTGAAGCTGCGTTGAGGTCGGGCATTTTTGTTTCAGCTATCTGCTTAACCTGTGCTTTTGTGATTGAAGCAACTTTAACTTTGTTAGGTGTAGCTGAAGCGGTTTCGATTCCTGCTGCTTTGAGTATAAGAACTGCTGCAGGAGGAGTTTTTGTGATAAATTCGAAAGATCTGTCTGCATATACTGTGATAACAACAGGTATAATCAAACCAATCTGATCTTTTGTACGGTCATTGAATTCTTTTGTGAATGCCGCAATGTTAACGCCGTGCTGACCAAGAGCCGGTCCTATTGGTGGCTGGGGTGTAGCTTTTCCGGCGGGAATCTGCAGTTTTATATAAGCTGCTACTTTTTTTGCTGCTGCCATTTTAAATACCTCCGAACGTGGTTTTCATCGGGAATTGTTAGATTTTTCCCTCCCACTTATGCGTACTGGCTGGTACGCATTGCTTGAATTTAGATTTTTTGTAATGCTGATACTTCGATTTCAACAGGTGTTTCACGTCCAAATACATTGACATTGACTGTAATAGTCTTCTGATCTTCTGAAATCGTGACAACTGTTCCTTCGAATCCCTGCATTGGTCCTGACTGAACCTTGACATGGTCGCCAACAGAAATGCCTGTTGATTCAACATGAACCTGAGCGCCGAGTGCTTCGACTTCTGCATCTGCTATCGGTTCCGGTTTGTTGTCTGCGCCGACGAAATTAAGTGTGTTTTCGGTGTTGAAAACAACGTGCCATGTTTCATCAGTCATAACCATACGTACGAATACGTAGTTTGGAATTACTTTTTCTTCTTTGATTTTTACATTGCCTTTGGAGTCTGTTACTTCATACTGAGTTATCGGAACGAATACGTCTGTAATTTTGTCCTGTAAACCCAGGTTTGCGATTTTCTTTTCAAGAGTTTCTTTAACTCTCTTCTCGTATCCTGAAGAAGTAGCAATCACATACCACTTGTAATCTAGTGAATTACCTGCCATGGGTGTGTCTCCTCAATTAACCTGCTGGACGGATTGTGTCAATAAGTTCCTTTAATCCGTAGAAGCCTTGTGTAATACCGTAATCCAGCAATGCGAGAACTACAGCACCAACTACCACCGCAACAAGAACAACTGCTGAGTTTTTCCAGAACTGTTCTTTTGACGGCCAAACGAGTTTCTTGAACTCGGCTCTGTAATCTTTCCAGAACTTAGTCGTTTTTTCTTTGAATTTCTTGCTTACCAAACGTGCTACAAAGTAAGCTATTACAAGTACAACTACGACACCTGCTGCGATAACAAGGTTGATATGCTGTTCAATCCATGTTTTCTTGGTTTCGGTATCTTTGGTATCCGTTGGATTGGTATCGTCATCGGTCTTGTAAGGATCCGTAGGAGTTGTTTCCTGACCTACGGTTGTCTCAGTTGCATCAGCTGTTGTTTCTGTAACATCAGTTGTTTCTGTAACCTCAGTTGTTTCCGTAACTTCAGCTGTTGTTTCTGTTTCTTCTGAAACTGTTGTTGTTTCTTCTGCGAAAACACTAAGTGCGAAGATCGAACAGAAAACGCATAAAGCAACTAAGAGTGAAATAAGTTTAATTGTGTTTCTGCGAATCATTTCGGTTCTCCTTACTTTGTCTCTTTGTGAAGTGTGTGCTTCTTGCAGAACTTGCAGTATTTCTTCATTTCGAGCCTGTCTGGGTCATTCTTTTTGTTTTTGCTTGTGTCATAATTTCTCTGACCGCATTCTGAGCAGGCAAGAGTTATCTTAACTCTCATTAGGCACCTCCTGAATATTTAGTGAAGCCAAAAAAATAGGCTCCTGTTTTTCTGAAAACAGAAGCGCGCACAAATATATTTGCACGATACACACATATCATGCAACGATATAATATTCGTAGCGGCACTGTTTCCGTACCTCCCTCGAATCAGAACGGAAAAATACTTTTCCCTGAAGAGGTGCACCTATATTAGCATAAAAAATAATGGATGTCAACAAAAACATCCACCATTTTTTAAAATACATAACTTTTTTCTATCTGTCCGGCCGTTGAAAGAGTGTTATTCGACGAAATCAAACTGAAGTCCGTATATTGAAACAGTATCTCCGTCAGTTATTCCGAGTTCTCTCATCTTGGCCATGACGCCGTTTTCTCTCAGCATATGATCGAAATATCCAAGGGATTCCCAGTCCGAGAAGTTTATCCCGGTCATGAGTCGTTTAAGCCATTTTCCTTCGACATACCAGATTTCATCACGTTTTTCAACTGTGATTTCTGTTGGAACAAGAGGAGCTTTCTGAGCTTCTTCATACTCGCTTTCATATGTTTCGATCGGAGGAAGGAGTTTCAACTTGTTCCATATTGCATAGACAAGTTCTTTTATTCCTTCACCTGTGGCTGCGCTGATAAGATGGAAATCATAGCCGTTGTCGGAAGCAAATTGTCTGTATTTTTCGAGAGTTGTGGGATCTTCAACTGCATCGATTTTGTTGCCGACGATAATCTGTGGTCTTGATGCCAGTGATGCACTGTATTTTTTGAGTTCCTCGTTTATGGTTTTGAAATCCTCAATCGGATCTCTTCCTTCTGTACCTGCAATGTCAAGCACATGAACCAGAAGTCGGCATCTGTCGACGTGTCTCAGAAAATCGAATCCTAAGCCAAGTCCTTCCGAAGCGCCTTCAATCAATCCCGGTATATCTGCTGCAACAAAACCTTCCCCTTCGCCAACGGACACAACACCGAGCATCGGGAACAATGTCGTAAAGTGATATGCTGCTATCTTGGGTCTTGCTGCGCTGATTACGGAAAGAAGAGTGGATTTTCCGACGCTGGGCATTCCAACAAATCCAACATCAGCAAGCATTTTCAGTTCCAGATAAACGTCTTTTTCTTCGCCCTCAAGTCCTGTCTTTGCAAAGTTCGGAGCCTGTCTCGTCGGTGTGGCAAAACGTCTGTTTCCCCAGCCGGGAACATTGATTACGCAGTCTTTTCCGTTTGCGCCGTGAAATTTGTCTGTTCCGCCGTCTCCGCCGTTTTCAGCCTTGAATATTTTCTTTTTTTTGAAGAAAAGCAAGGTGTTGCTGCTGGGGTCAATTCTGAAAACAACATTTCCGCCGTTTCCGCCGTCTCCGCCGTCAGGACCGCCGTGAGATATGTATTTTTCTCTGTGAAATCCAATACATCCGTCTCCGCCTTTTCCTGCTTTGACGTGGATTTTTACATGATCATAAAAATCGTATTTCATAAAGATTCTCCGTTTACAAGTTTAAGAAGTCCGTCTTCGTCTATTATTGTCACTCCAAGATCCTGAGCCTTGGTCAGCTTTGATCCTGCTTCTGCTCCTGCGACAACATAATTGGTTTTCTTTGATACTGAAGAAGAGGTTTTTCCTCCGTGGGATTCTATGAGTTTTGACGCTTCATCTCGGCTCATTGTGGGAAGAGTTCCCGTCAGGACAAATGTCAGTCCGCTCAAGGCATCGTCTGCTTTGGTAATTACATATTCTGTTTCAACACCTGCATTTTTCAGCTTGTCGATAACCAGCCTTGTCTGCGGGTGTGAAAAGAAGTTGACAACAGATTCAGCGGTTATCTGACCGAAATCGTCTATTGTGCATAAATCCTCAATGCTTGAAGTAAACAGGGTTTCTATATCCTCAGCATATTTAGCAAGTGATTTTGCGGCTTTTTCGCCTATGTTCCTGATTCCAAGCGCGGTTATGAGTTTTGCAAGCCCCGCATGTTTTGATCTTTCTATAGCGCTCACTAAGTTGTCTGCAGACTTTTGAGCAAATCCGTCAAGAGTCATAAGCTGTTCTGCACTCAGTGAATAAAGGTCAGATACATCACTTATAAGTCCGGCCTCAATCAGTGATTTAACCACAGACGGGCCCATCCCGTCAATGTTCATTGCATCTCTTGAAGCAAAATGTTCGATGCTTCTTAAAAGCTGAGCGGGACAGGAAGGATTTGTGCATCTGATGGCGGCTTCTTCTTCATCCCTGAATACTGGCTCTCCGCATGAAGGACATACAGTCGGGAATGAGAACTCAAGTTCCGAACCTGTTCTTTTGTCCTTGTTGACGGCAGCTATTTCGGGAATGATGTCACCGGCTTTCTGTACGATGACAGTGTCGCCGACCATTATATCTTTTTCCCTGATGAAATCAATATTGTGAAGAGTTGCCCTTGAGACTGTTGAACCTGCAAGTTTTACCGGCTCCAGTTCTGCTACGGGTGTTAACACGCCCGTTCTCCCGACCTGGATTGAGATTGAATTGAGTCTGGTTTCTTTTCTTTCAGGAGGGAACTTATATGCCACTGCCCACTTCGGAGTGCTGGTGTTTTCACCTATTGTTTTTCTCTCGCTGATTGAGTCAGCCTTGATGACAACGCCGTCTATATCGTAAGGAAGAGAATATCTGATTTCGCCGAGTCTTTGTATTTTGTCAAGCACATTATCTTTTCCGGACAGTTTTTCTCTTTCCCTGATCACCTTGAATCCCTGAGACTCCAGATAATCCAGACCTGCTGTGTGAGAATCGAAATCCTTTCCTTCTATCCTTTGTATATTGAATACGAAAATGTCCAGATTGCGTTTTGCGGTTATTTTGGAATCAAGTTGTCTCAAAGAACCTGCTGCTGCATTTCTGCAGTTTGCAAACAGGGGCTGACCCTGTTCTTCGCGTTCATTGTTGAGTTTTTCCAGGCTTGACTTTGGCATGTATACTTCGCCCCTGACTTCAAGAAGCGGAAGCTTGTCCGGAAGAGTCAGAGGAATGCTTCTGATTGTTTTGATATTCTGGGTTACATCCTCGCCTGTGATTCCGTCACCTCTGGTTGAGCCGACTGAAAGGGAACCGTTTTCATACAGCAGAGATACAGACAGGCCGTCGATTTTCGGTTCGACTGAAAAGACGCATTCTTTTCCAAGGACATCGTCTGTTTTTTCAATGAAGTCTTTTGTCTCTTCAAATGAGAAAACATCAGAAAGGGAACCCATCCTGACATCGTGGGTGACTTTGTTGAATTTTTCGAGCGCCTTTCCACCGACTCTCACGGTTGGTGAGTCGGGAGAGTAGAACTGCGGAAACTCTTTTTCAAGATCCTGCAGCTCGCGGAACATCATGTCATATTCGTAGTCGGATATCTCCGGAGCATCATACAGATAATAGAGCTTCGAATTGTGTTCGATGCTTTTTCTCAATTTGTCTATTCTGACTTTTGCTTCTGTCTCAGTCATTGCCAAACCCCTTTGCTTTTTTCTTGTCTCATTATACCATGATTTGGGAGCCAATGACAAATTATTTGCTCAATAATATTGTAAAAGGGTAAAAATGGGACTATAATAATACCATTGTAAAAATATATCTGAGAGGTAAAAGCAAATGAAAAAAACTACCAGACTGATAGCTTTTGTTCTGTTTTTCGCTTTTGTGATGCTTACAATCGCATCATGTGCTAACGGAAAACAGGATACAACTACAGAAACAAGCAAAACAGAAACTACAGCAGTTGATACAACAGTCACGGAAGAAATAACCACAACTGAAGAAACAACTACTGAGGAGACAACAACGGAAGAAGAAACCACAACTGACAATCACGCAGTTCAGGAATTTGACATGAATGATGTTGTTCTTACTTTCGGACTGGTTTCTGACGTTCACATCGGTGATGAGGGAAGAAGAGCCTCCATTAAATTCCAGAGCGCTCTCAATCAGCTCCAGAATAAAGCTGACGAGCTCGGTGTTAACCTCGATGCGATAGTTTCAACCGGAGATTTGACTAATAATGGAACAACAGATCAGTACAACACATTCAAATCTCTGTACGAGAAGATAATGGGAACAGATGTACCATTTGTTTTCTGTCTCGGAAATCACGATGCTTATACTCCTCTCAGCACAGCATACAATGTATTCACAACTGATACATACAGAAAGACTGTAGTTGACTCGGAACTGCAGCAGTATGGTGATGTTCACTACGTAGTAAACGGAATCCATTTTGTATCTGTTTGCGGAGCATCTTACTCAAGTTCAAACTTCAGCGTTGTTTTCTCACCCAAGACAAAGACCTGGCTTGATGACACACTGAAACAGATAACTGAAGAAGATCCGGATGCACCGGTATTCGTACTTCTTCACTGCATGATTTATGACACAGCATACGGCAGCACTCTTGATGTTTACACAAGCTGCTGCTGGTACACAAAGGAACTTACGGATATTCTCTCACAGTATCCACAGGTAATAACTCTCAGCGGACATCTTCATTTCACCGTAAATGACGAGAGAAGCATAATGCAGAGCAATTTCACATCAATCGGATGCGGTTCAACATGCTATATGGCTGTTATGAACGGCGGATACCAGAATATGACAAGCGTTACAGTAATGGCTGACGCAAATGACATTTCAAACGGTCTTTTGTTCCTGGTTGACTCAAAGGGTGCAGTCAGAGTTGTAAGAATGGATTTCTCAAACAAATCTTCTGTTAAGGAAGACTGGATCATCCCGGCTCCGGCTGAGGACAAATCTCACCTGAACTTCTACAGAGCTGACAGAAAAGACAACGACAATACAGCTCCCGTATTCGACGGATCAAATCTTATCGTTCTTGATGATGTAGTTTCAAACAGCAAGGGATACCTTCCCGCATTCTACTGGCAGGCAGCTACTGACAACGATATGGTATTCCTGTATGAAGTATCCGTATCGGATTCTACAGGCAAAGTGCTTGACAAATGGAAAGTTCTTTCAGACTACTACAGAGTAATAGATGCGAAAGACATGAAGAAAGAATACAAGCTTCAGAACAGAATCAACGGCGGAAGACTCAGCTATGAAGAAGAGTACACTGTCACAGTAGTAGCATATGACTGCTGGGAAAACGCAAGCACTCCTGTCACACTGAAATTCAAGGGCATCCTGAATGCAGACTCCGAAGCTGAAATTACGATAGTTTCATCAAGTTTTGAAATCAAATAATTGTTGATTGGAATATTTAAAAGCGAGCACTTTTCCGTGCTCGCTTTTGATATGCCTATTTTCTTATTCTCGCGCTGTTTATAAGAACAATAAATGCTCCTACATTGTGAAGAATTGCTGCGATTACAGAACTGATTATGCTGAAAGCAGAAAGAGCTATCATAACAAAGCTGACAATTATTGATGCTATCATGTTCTGATAAATGATTTTTCTTGTCGATTTGGACAATTTGATTACATATGGAATATTCTCAAGATTGTTGTTCATCAGAGCGATATCTGAAGACTCAATGGCAACATCTGAACCCATGGCACCCATCGCTATGCCCACATTTGAAGATTTGAGGGCCGGGGCATCATTTATTCCGTCGCCAACGAATACAACACATTCGTTTTTCTTCAGGTCTTCTATTATCCTGAGTTTATCCTCCGGAAGCAATTCAGAACATACCTGAGTAATTCCTGCTTTTTGACCGGCAATCTCCGCACTTGTTTTTCTGTCTCCTGTCAGCAGCATTATTTTATCTATTCCGGATTCGGTGAGTTCTTCAGTGCTTTCTTTTACATTGTCCCTGAGTTTGTCCTCAAATATCAGTTTTCCAAGACATTCATTGTCCAGTGCAATATATGAAATTGAAACGCTTTCCTCGTTTTCCTCAGGGACTTCTATTCCGTTTTCACAAAGCAGCCTTCTGTTTCCGAACAGACATATTCTTCCGTCTTTTAAAGTTGCTTTTATTCCTCTGCCGGACAACTCCTGAGATGACATTATTTCTACATCAGCTTTTATTCCGCTGTCCGAAGATAACAAAGCTCTTGAAACAGGGTGGTTTGAAGTTGATGCCATTGAATGCGAGATTTTCAGTACCTCTTCTTCCGTGTGTTCTCCGAAGGGAATAACTTCCCTGAGACTGAAACTGCCTTCAGTGATTGTCCCGGTTTTGTCAAATACAACTGTAGAGACCTCAGACAATTCTTCAATGAATTTTGAGTTTTTAATCAGAATTCCTCTCTTCGTTGCAACAGACAGAGCAGCAATCATCGGAGCTGAGCTTACAAGCATATGACCGCACGGACACGAAGAAACAAGAACTGCAATAAAAACATTGACGTTTTTAGTCACAAATCCCGAAATTGCTGCAACTGCAAGAACAAACGGAATGTAGTATTTCAGGAATTTGTTCATGATGCTTGTGTCGGAGTTTGTTATGTTTTCAGACTTTTCAAGCATTGAAAGTATCTTGCTGAATGAAGTGTCCTTGTATTCCTTTGTGACTTCTATAATCAGGTTTCCATCGAGGTTTATCGTGCTTGCGTAAACATTGTTTCCGGGCTCTGCATGGAAAGGTTTGGATTCACCGGTCAGTGATTTCTGATCAATGTCACTTTCACCCTTAATTACAACGCCGTCTATCGGTATTATTTCACCCGGTTTTACGACTATGCGCTGTCCGATTCTCAACGTCTTCGCGTCGACAACTTTTTCACTACCGTCATCTGAAACCATTGTAGCAGTATCCTGCTGCATTTTTTTCAGTCCGTCTATGATTCCCCGCCCCCCGAGAATGCTCCGCTCTTCAAGGATGTGAGCAGCGTTAAGTATCAGCGGAATTACCGAAGACAGAATCAGGTTGCCGTTGAAGTAGCAGGCGAGAATTGCAATGGAAACAAGGAGTTCCATCTCATTTGAAGGATTGCGTTTAAACAGCCCTTTCAGACCCGTTATCAGAATCGGAATTCCTTCAACCAGAAATGCAACTGTATATATTATCGAAGGAATCAGTTTTTTATCAGGAAAAACAGCTGAGTAAATAAGACCAACGCATATACAGAGTATTGCAATGATGCCGGTTGTCAGATCTCGTCCCAGACGTTTGCTTGAAGCATCGCTGAGATTGTTTTTGGCCAGGCTGTCAATCTTGTTTTTGAATGTGTTGTCAATGTTTTTCAAGATTATTTCTCCAGTTTGATGAATATTTTGGTCTCGCCTTCATTAACTACTCTGACACGCCCGATTTTTGACAGCAGAGCAGTGATTTTGTCTGCGAAAACTCTTGTTCTGACAGTTTCTGCATTTGTCTCGTACTCTTCAAGTATTCCGTAAAATTCCGCAAGGCTTTCATTGGCAGAAGCCACAGAATTTGAATAGCTGATTTTTGCCCTTGATATGAGACTGTCATATATTGAATTTGCGTATTCTGAGGTTTTTGACTTGTACAGTTCCGCATCTTCAAGAATTGTTTTGGCCTGAACGGAAGCAGAATTCACTTTGTCGTATGTTTCCTTGACTTCTTCGGGCATGGAAACCTTTGTCAATTCAACTGTGGCAATTGATATTCCGGACTGAATCCTATCCAGTTTGCCCTGTGTCTCAGATGCGACCTTTTTGGCAAATGAGTCCTGCTCGCTTGTCATGAGAGCATCTACAGACATGTTTGATGAAACGTCCACCATTGCCGAGCTGACAAAGGCGTTTATTATTTCCGAGGCGTTGCTTATGTTGATTGTGTAGTCGACAGGGTTTGAAATGGTATATTTCACGGATGCGGAAATGAGTGCGATGTTCTGGTCACCCGTAATTACATAACCGTCAGTCTTTACACCGGTCATTTTTCCTTCGCTGTAATGAAGGGTTACCGATTGCTCAATGACATTGTCAACCGGAATGATTATTACTTCGTCAATCAGAAAAGGGAATGCAACCAGAAGCCCCGGTTCGTGAACCTGCTCCTCATAAGTGTTTCCCACCAGTTTGCCGAATCTCATTATCAATGCCACGTTTCCGCTCTGAATGACCCTGAAACCGCTGAAGGACAACAACAATATGACAAGAATAATCAAAGCAACAAAGTATCTTGACAGTTTCGACAGAACCGAAGACAACATGTTAGTTTTGTTTTTCATTTGCGCCTCCGTCAATTGGTTACCTGAGCATTTTTGATGAGCTCATAGATTGATTCGGTAAGAGCCTTTTTGTCTTCTTCATTGAGCTGAGTCAGTATGTATGAAAGAT
>CADAXH010000059.1 GCA_902791785.1 uncultured Ruminococcus sp.
GAATTTGTGATTCAGAAATTCCAGTGCGGCTTCAACGGATTCCGGACATGCGTTGTAATAGTCTTCGATGAGAGTCATGTCACGGCTCTGTCTTATGTGCTTTCTCATTTTCGCGGGCTGGAAATTGAGCAGACCTGTCCGTATTTCGTCGTCGCTGAGTCCTGACAGTATTCCGCATATGACGGCTGCCAGGGAATCATAGATGTGATCATATCCGTAACTCAGGATTTTCAGGTCTCTTATCATATCATCGTCGGGAGTGATGACGTCATAAAGAGTTTCATCTGTGCCCATACGGATATTTGTGGCAATGAAGTCATTGTTCTTGTTTATGCCGAAGTACAGTTTTCGTATTTTTTTGCTGTCTGCTTCTCTCAGGTATTCATTGTCTCCGTTCAGAAGCAGGACCGAACCGTCCTTCATTCCGTCTATTATTTCCATTTTTGCTTTCAGGATGTTTTCTCTTGTATGGAGATATTCAAGGTGAGAGCACCCTATGTTCGTGATAATTGAAATGTTGGGCTCCGCTATCTTTGACAGTGCGCTTATCTCGCCTAGACTGCTCATGCCCATCTCGAGTACTGCTGCCTTGTATTCGCTTGACAGATTTGTAAGAGTGAGTGGAAGGCCTATATCGCTGTTCAGGTTTCCTTCGGTCTTCATGGTGCTGAAGTGCGAACTAAGGACTGCGTGAGTGTACTGCTTTGTCGTTGTCTTTCCGACGCTTCCGGTAATTGCCACAGTCATTATCCTGAACATTTTCTTGTATTCTTTTGCAAAATTTCCTATTGCCCTGACGGTATCGTCCACAAGAATCTGGGGCAGGGGACAGCTCTCGTCAATTCTTGACACAACTGCGCAGCTCGCATTGTTGTCCTTTGCCTTGGAAATAAATTCGTTTCCGTCAAAATGTTCGCCCTTTATGGCGACGAAAGCTTCGCCTTTGCCTATGTTTCTGGAGTCTGTGGAGAGACCGAAAACTTTCACTGACGGCGCGCCAAAATACAGCTTTCCCTGACACATTGAGGCAAAGTCTTCAATTTTTATTCCGTCCTTGTGCATGCCCGTAAACATTATTATTCTTCTCCGAGTGTTATAGTGATTATTGTTCCTTCCGGAACAGATGAGCCGGGTTCGGACGACTGATTCAAAATGATGTTTGAAGCCGCCGAACCGTTTATGTATATATTAAGATTCAGTTTTTTCAGTTGTTTTTCTGCTTCTGCCGCGGTCAGTCCTCTGAGATCGGGAACTGTGCGGTAAACGGCTTCAGTGTTTTCTGAAGTGTAAAGCACAATCACTCCGTCCGTGCTGAACATGGAACTTCCTGACGCAGGGAACTGTGAAGTGACATTTGTGCCTGTTCCGTATATTACGTATTTGAATCCCGAGTTTTCAATGCTGTTGACGGCACTGCTTACGGAATAACCTTTGTAATTCCTGACGGATTTCTGCATTGCCTTTATTTCGCTTGCGGAATAATTGGCTTCGACGCCCATGTAGGGAAGAATTTCTTCCAGTATTTTTGAAACATAAGGCGCTGCTACGGTATTTCCGTAAAGTGAACCTTTTGTGGGTGAGTCAACTATGAAAAGTACGATGACTTCGGGATTGTAGTATGGAGCATATGCCACACAAGAACATACAACATATCTGCCGTCAGTCCCTTTTTCAGCAGTTCCTGTCTTGGCGGCCACTTCGTAGCCTGTCACTCGTGCGTTGTTTGAGCCTCCTGACGGAGATGCTACGCCTTCTGCAAGTATCTCGCTAATGGTTTTGCATGTCTCGGTACTGAAAGACTGGTGCTTTATTGTGGGTTCAAATGATTCGACCACGTTTCCGTTTTCGTCGCGGATTTCCTTGACCACGTGGGGAGTCATCAGGTATCCTCCGTTGGATATGGACGCAAGCGCGCAGATCTGTTGCATTGCGGTGACATTGAATCTCTGACCGAACGAATAAACCGCCAGGTCAACCGGCCCCATGTTTTCAGGAGCAATATATATCGATCCCGTTTCGCCGGGAAGATCTATTCCTGTTTTTGAATCAAGTCCGAGGTTTTTGAAATATTTTCCGAATCTGTCCGCCTCTATCATCTTTGCCAGCATCATCATTGTCGGGTTGCATGACTGCTCAAGACCTTCGGCTAGAGTAACGACGCCGTGACCGTTTTTGTTGTTGCAGCTGATTCTCACGCCGCTTACGACGTGATAGCCCGGACAGTAATATGTGTCAGTAAGAGCAGATAGTTTTTCTTCAAGCGTCATGCAGACGGTGAAGATTTTTGCTGTGGAACCGGGCTCGTATGTTTCGGATATGGTTTTGTTGTTCCACATCTCGAGTACCATTGCAGAAAGTGCTTTCTTGTATTCTTCAGAGTCCTCACCGAACTCGCTTGCCGCCTCTTCAATTCTTTTGTCGTAATATGAGGGAAGCACTGAAGGATTGTTCAGGTCGAACGACGGATAAACCGACATTCCGAGCACTTCAAAGTTTTTCGGATTCATCACAATGCATTCCGCCCTTGAAATGCACTCGAATCTCTCGGCGCACTCCTTAAGATATTTTTCGATTGTTTCCTGGATTCTGTAGTCTATTGTAGAGACAATTGTATGTCCTTTTTCAGCATCTATATATGTCGAGTATCTGTACGGGACATTTCCTCCCGATACCGTGTGAACGCCTACTATCTTGCCGGGAGTTCCCGTCAGGTCTGAGTCATAGTACAGTTCAATTCCGTAACGTCCTCCGTCTGTTCCGCAGAAGCCTATAAGGTGGCTTGCAAGGGAAGAGTAAGGATAGACTCTTGCAAATGTCTCTTCAAAATATATGACTCTTTCAAGTTCCTTGTCTTTTACAATGGTTTTCAGTTTTTCCGCTGTTTCTTCGTCGACGTTGCGCTTTATGGTTCTGTCGTAGTAGTCAGTCAGAAGGGACTGCTGGTACACTGTGTCATAGTCAACTTCAAGTGTTTCCGACAGTGTGGTGCAGATGAGCTTTCTCTGATCTTCGTCGGAAATGTCGTGAGGAGAAATGAATATCCTGTAGGAAGCCGTGTTTGTCGCCAGAATGACGCCGTTCCTGTCTGTGATGTTTCCGCGCTCAGCTGTTATTGTGTCCTGGTATATCACCTGAGCCAGCTCTTTTGCCCTGTATTCCTTGTAATCAAAAAGCATGAGTTTTACAAGGCGCGCAATCAACAGTACTACACAGAATGTGCAGACTGCAAAAAGTATGAATGCTCTTTTTCTCGAACCTGCGCCTTTGGGCGTCAGGCTTTTTGCCTTTTCTTCGCTCATGTTTTTCCTCAAAAAATGGCAAGAGGAACACTCTTGCCAAATTCACGTATTTTTCTGCAGATGATTGTCACTCACCTTTTTCCAAGTATACTTTTGAATTGGCTCCGTTTCCCAGCCCCAGCGCACCTGATTTTTCTTCGATGATCTTCCGGGTATACTTACTGTTGACTTGTCCTTCCAGTTTGGCTCTCTCTTTGTCCATGCTAGAAATGGAAATCTGCAGATTCTGTACTTCAGTGGACAACTGAGAAACTTTTATGAATGACATTATTATTATGGTCAAGAGGACAGCTATAAGTGCGATTGTTATTATCTCGACTATCGGAAAACTCCGCTTGCTGTCTTCTTTTATTGTCTTGTATCGGGTTCCGCCTCCACCAATGACGGAAAGGGAGGAGAGAGAAAACACTTTTTTGGAGGTTTTTTGTTTGGAGTATTTGGGAGAGTAATCTTTATTATGGCGCATTTTCCCCTCCATGTCCCTTTCTCGTCTAAGATGTTTGCGGTTTTATATTTTTTCGGCCGCGCGCATCTTGGCGCTGTGCGACCTTCTGTTTATAAGCAGTTCCTGCGGTGAAGGAGCCAGAGGCTTCTTGTTCACCAGTGTGATTTGCGGTTTCTTTCCGCAGACACATACAGGGAATGAAGGAGGACATGTGCATCCTTTTTCAAGCCTTGCGAATATCTGCTTTACCGCACGGTCTTCAAGTGAATGGAATGTGAGAACTACAATTCTTCCGCCTGTGTCGAGGGAATCGATTGCAGCTTCAAGTGAAGGTGCAATCACATTGAGTTCTCCGTTCACTTCAATTCTTATTGCCTGGAATGTTCTCTTGGCAGGGTGGTGTCCTTCATACAGGTCGCGCTTCTTTGCAACGCTCTTAACTATGTCCGAGAGCTCGAAAGTCGTTTTGATCGGAGATATGTTTCTTCTCTCGACTATTTCGTGAGCTATTCTGTATGAATTGTTTTCCTCGCCGTATTCAAAGAGAATTCTTCTCAGTTCTTCTTCTGAATAACTGTTTACGACATCATAAGCTGTAAGCCCATTCGATCTGTCCATTCTCATGTCAAGCGGAGCGTCGCTGTTGTATGAAAAACCTCTTTCGGAATTATCCAGCTGGTATGAAGATACTCCGAGATCGTAAAGAACACCGTTTGTCTTTTCGATTCCGAGTTCTTCCAGAATGCTTTTCAGTTCTGAAAAGTTGGAGTGAACAAACTCTATTTTATCTGAGTACGGTTTCAGTCTTTCTTTGGCTGCGCTCAGCGCATCTTCGTCCTGATCGATGGCTATGAGACGTCCGGTTGTCAGCCTTTTGACTATTTCTTCAGAATGGCCGCCGCCACCGAGTGTGCAGTCGACGTAAATCCCTTCGGGCTTTATATTGAGTGCTTCTATGCACTCGTTAAGCATTACTGAGTAGTGCTTGAATTCGCTCATAGTTTTTCTTCCAGTTTCAGCATGATGTCTTCTATCTCTGATGCGTCTTCAGACTGCTTTTCAGCATCCCAGTTTTCAGAAGCCCATATCTCTATGTATTTTCCTACGCCGAGAACGGAAACAGTCTTTCCGATTTCTGCGTATTCTCTCTGCTCATTCGTCAGCAGGACACGTCCCTGAGAATCGAGTTCTGCCTTGCATGCTGCGGAATAAATGAATCTTCTTACTTTTCTGGCCTGAACCTGTGGAAATTCCTCTATTCTTGCAGTGTATTTTTCCCACTCTGAAAGGGGATATACACATAAGCACTTGTCTATTCCGCGTGTGACAATAAATTCTTTGCCAAGTTCATCCCTGAATTTGGCAGGCATGAATACACGCCCTTTTGGATCGGTAGCGTGTGAAAATTCACCCAGAAACATATTGTCACCTCCTTGCCTGTGGAAAACTCTGTGGAAATTGTGGAAAATCCCCACTTTCAACCACTTTGCACCACTTGTGTGATAATTATATAATACTTTTAAAGAAATAGCAATAGAGAAAACGAAAGAAAATGACGCATGTTAAAATTCTTTTTCGTGTGCCTTATGCCTCTTCTTTCATGTGAGAAGGACAAAAGAAAAGGACCGTCCGTTCTGAACAGTCCTTTGTGTATTCTATTGAGGCAGGAGTTCGTACACTCCGTCGGGCAGAAGATGCCTGAATTCCTGTCCGCTCTTTATTTTTTCCCTTACCAAAGTTGAGCTTATATCTTTGTATTCATCTTCGGATTTTATAAACTCAGTTTCAACTCCGCCCCTGTAATAGTTGTACAGCGCCTGAAGCTTTTCATATTCAAGATCCTTTTCGTCCCGGTATCCCTTTACTATCAGGTCTATATCCGAGTGGTGGACGAAATCTGCAAGCAGTCCTTTTCCGTTTACCACCTTTACGTTTTTCATATCTTTAACCGCAGTCTGAACAGCTTTTATTCTTGTCTTTTTGTCAAACATCGGCGTTTTTTCCATGTTGTCAAAAACGCCTATTATGACTTCCGAATATGTTTCGCTGAGTTTTTTGAACAGAGACAGGTGACCTGTTGTCACGGGATCAAAAACACCTGCGGTCAGTACTTTTTTGTCAATCATTTTTAGCCTTCTTTTTTAAGTAGAAAATGTGAAGTCTTCCGTATGATGCCTCTTTGATGAGGTCATAGTAATCAAGAATCTGCGGTTCTCTCACGGTAAGACCGGCAAATCCGTCTTCGCATACTATAATCCCGGTATCAGAGAGAATGTCGCATTTTGCAATTGTCTTCAGGGTTGAAGGTATTATTTTCTTTTCATAGGGCGGATCTACGAATATAAGGTCAAACTTTGTTTTTCCCGCAACGCTTTTGACATATCTCATCGCATCCATGAATCTGACTTCGGCACGATCGGACAGTTTGGTCTTTTCGCAGTTGCGTCTGACCACTTCTATGGCTTCTTTTGACGAATCCGTGAATACGCAGTGCTTTGCGCCCCTGGACAGAGTCTCAAGCCCCATCTGGCCTGAACCGGCAAACAGATCGAGTACGTTTCTTCCTTCAATGTCAGAAGAGATTGTATTGAATATAGCTTCTTTTGCAAATTCCGTAGTCGGCCTTGTGGTGTCACCGGGGAGAGTGAACAGCTTTGTTCCCCGTGCCGTTCCGGTAATGATTCGCATCATCTGGTTTTTCCTTTCTTTGCGGCAAAATATTCAACAATTGCTTTTGCCGTTTCTTCATTGATTCCTTTTATTTTCATCAGGTCTTCTTCACCGGCATTTTTGACTCCTGCCAGTCCTCCGAATTCGTGAAGGATGCTTCTGGCTTTTGCCGGACCTATTCCTTTTATGTTTTCAAGTACGGAAGTCTTTTCCGTTTTTCTCTTTGCTCTCGACATGCTTCCGACAGTGTACCTGTGCACCTCTTCCTGAATCCTGTATATGAGGGCGAACACGTCGCGCTCAGACAGTATGTCTATTTCTCCGTCTTCGGATACGAGTGCTCTTGTCCTGTGCTTGTCGTCTTTTACCATGCCCAGAAGAGGAATGGAACAGTTTTCTTCCGCAAACAGTTCGGATATGGTGCTCAGGTGCCCTCTGCCTCCGTCGAGAAGAATGAGGTCTGGCATTACAGAAGTGCCGTCTGCAAGATGAGCCAGATGTCTTTTCAATGCTTCCCGCATTGATGCGTAGTCGTCCTGAACTTCCACGTTCTTCATTCTGAACAGCCTGTAGTCGGATTTTGAAGGTTTTCCGTTGACGAATACAACCATGCCTGCAACGATGTTTTCGTTGCCTATGTTGGATATATCGAATGCTTCTATTCGTTCGGGCAGCACTTCAAGGCCTGCAATTTTGGCAAGTCTGTACAGAGTGTTTTCGTTTCGGGAAGTGCTGGATTTATACTCCCTGCATTTCTGCTCAGCATTCTCTTCAGCCATTCTGACGAGTTTCGAGTTTCGCTTTGTCGCCCCTTGAGGGGATGTTGACTCTCACTTTGTATTCGGCTTTGCTGCTCAGCCAGCCGGACAGAAGTTCAGCGTCCTCTTTTGACAACACGTCAGTAGATTCTATTTCTTTAGGTATATATCCTCTTTTTTCGTACAGTTCGCACAGGAATGTGACAAGGGCAGAGGAGTCTATGATCTCTCCTCCTGAATAGTATTCGGTTTCTGAGTCCATGAGTTTTCCGTCGCGGATATACAGTACCGTGACGGCGGAGATTTCGCCTTCCGAGTGAACGGCGACGACGTCTCTCTCAAGACCTACCTGAGCCACGACTTTCTGCTTGTCGCTGAGCTTTTCAATCGCACGGATTCTGTCCCTGAACAGGGCGGCGAGTTCATACTGTTCCTTTTCGGATGCCTGCATCATTTTGCTTTTCAGGTCCTGAACGAGAAGATAAGAGCCGTTTGTCAGAAAGTCCAGCGCCATATTGAGTCTCAGTTTATAGTCATCTTCTGAAACGGATTCAAGGCAAGGTGCGACGCACCCCATCTGCCTGTATATGCAGTGACGTATTTTCCCTTTGTCTTTGGGGAAGGAGTGGCGGCAGGACGGAAGTCCGAATGCCTTGTCCATTGCTGCAATTACGCCATAAACGACGGCTGTGCTTGTGTAGGGGCCGTAGTATCTGACTTTTTTGTCTTTTCTTGATCTTGTCATGAAGAATTTCGGATATTCTTCTGTGAGATCGATTGCAATGTACGGGTAGGATTTGTCGTCCTTCAGCTTGATGTTGTATTTAGGTTTGTGCAGCTTGATCAGACTGTTTTCAAGCGACAGAGCTTCGATTTCCGAGTCGCAGACGATGTACTCAAAGTCTGCTATTTTGCTCGTCATGTTGTCCGTCTTGACGCTCTTGAAGTCAGTGTTGTTGAAATACTGCGAAACCCTGTTTTTCAGTTTTCTGGATTTGCCTACATAGATAATCTTTCCGGAGGCGTCATGCATGATGTACACGCCCGGACAGAGAGGCAGCATTGCCGCTTTTTCTTTCAGCGAATCAGAATATTTTGAATTTACCATAGTAGTCCCTGAGAAAAAAACGGCAGATGGAAATAAAGACATCTGCCGCACATTTTTTGCTTTTCAATTATTGCTGGTTTGCGAGTGTTGTGTTTACAAGTTCTTCGAGTCCGTTCAAAGCCTCAGCCTCATCCGGGCCGTCAGCGACCAGAGTTATTGTCATTCCGCCTGTGATTCCCATGGAGAGAACACCGAGAAGACTCTTAGCGCTTATGCGGCGGTCGTCCTTCTGAATCCATATAGAACTGGTATATGAATTGGCTTTCTGAATGAAAAACGTTGCAGGTCTTGCGTGAAGTCCAACACTGTTCTTTATTGTAATATCGCGTGATATCATAACAAAATCTCCTAAGTATATATAAACTATATAACTATTTCCGATTAATACCCGACTATTATAACATAATCCCAATAAAAATCAACACATTTTTGCAATTGTGTGTTAATTTTTGTCAGTCGGTGCGGATATTGAAGTCAATGTCATTTCAAATTGGACCCTGGAAGTGAATACACTCACCACGCTGTTTATTTCCGCCCTCATTGTTCCGTTGACGTAAAAACCGAGATCGCCCGAGGTTCCGTACAGGACGGCTGTTCCGTAAACGTTCCAGTTGGTCGGATGGTAAACTTCAATCTGGTTTCCGTCTTCGTCTTCAGCAAACACTGTTGAGCGCTCAGCTTTTATGTCGGTTACGTACCCGATCACTTCTTCATTTGAAGACAGGTAGAGAACTGTTCCGTTCTGGATGCTCTTCAGCATCTCTTCGGAAGTTGACTGCATGACATTGTTGACTGAAAATTTAACTTCTGCTTTCTTTGTCAGCGCTTCATTGTTGAATACATAAAGCCTCAGGATGAGGGCTGCTATGCATGCCACGACTATGAGGATAATCAGGATGTCAAAGACATTGAATCTTGTCTTTTCAACGGGTTTGATTCTTGCCATCTTACTTCACCCCCTCAACTGTGAAAGCAGTGCAGAAAACAGTAGCTGCGTAGTTGCCTTCGGCATAATACAGCGGAGCTCCCACGAGTATCCTGTTTCCGGCTACGTGGGCAACGTCGTGCTTGTCTATTGTTGCAACTCCGTTAACTGTCACGTAAACAACGTAGAGGTCCTCGTATTCGCCGTATTTGGCAACTTTTGAACCGTCTTCAAGTGTCTCGTAGGAACTGGTTACGTTTATAACCTTTTCAGTGCGAACCTCTTTTACCTTGCCCAGAGTTTTTCCGGTTGCTGAATCGAGAACAGTGTCTCCCACTTTGAAAAGTGCAAGATTGTCGCCGCTGACCGGAGTTATCTTAACCGTAAAATCAATCGTATACTGCTTTTCGTTTGACAGGGAATTGCTTCTGGATACAGCGAAGAATACCACAGCTGCAATAATTACCAGAATTGTCAGCAGAACAAGTATATCAATCAGATTAAATTTGGTTTTTCCGTTTACTTTGTCCATATGTTTCGCAGAAAAAACTGCTCCTCCTTGGAAATGTGTTGTATTTTACATACCGGGCGAATATGTGCCCTCGAAACTGTAATCTATTGATTCTTTTCTTGATGTAACGAGTCCCGACGCAATGCCTGCAGTCATCCAGAACAGCAGGAGAATCCTGTAATTGAACCAGATGTGATCGGTGAATCCCATTATAAGAAGTCCTATTATGCCTGTCATCAGAGCAACGCAGACCATCTTGTCTCCCTTTTCGTATTCTGAGGAAGAGAAGGTGCAGCAGAGCTGAATGAAGACAAATGCGAAAACTGCGAATGTAAGAATTCCGCCGATTCCCATCTCAGCTATGAGCTGCAGATAGAAATTGTGGGAATGTGCTATTGTTGCAGTGCCGCTCAGTGCGTACTGCGGGAATACCATCTGGAATGCTTCCTGGCCGATTCCGATTCCGAAAAGGAAGATGTCATTGAGCATGTCGAGAACGCTCTTCCAGATGTTGAGTCTGTATACTGAGGACGAGTCTGCAAGAGTGAAAATGCTCTTCAGTCTGTCCATTACATTGCCGCTTGCAAATCCCAGGACAGTCACTGCAACAGGAGTGACCAGAATTCCTGCCGTGAGGAAATATTTGCTCTGGTAAAGAAGGAATATGACTGCGCTTATGGCGAGTCCTATCCATGCGCCTCTGGACCATGTGAGCACAAGACAGCCTAGGTCTGTCAGAAGAGCGACCACTGAAAGAAATCTTCTTCTGCCCGACTGAGATGTTATCACGAGCACGGCTGTAACCGGGATTGTAACGAGAAGATATTCTCCCAGAACGTTTGAGTTACCGAATGTGGAGACGGCTCTTCCTGTGATGTCAGAGAACATCGACGAGTCCAGGGTGACTGTTGAAGTGTTTCCCGTGAGATATCCGTATATTCCGTATATTGAGACGAAGAAACTGGATATTGCAAGGCAGTTCAGGCACTTTCTTCCGAGCTTTCCTGATCTGACGAGGTTCTTGACTATGAAATATCCCCCGATCATACAGATCATCAGCAGGGATTTGGATATACTTGTTGTTGAAACGGAGAAGATTCCTCCGAAAACAACCGATACAATGAACAGGAATACTGCGAAATCAATCAGGTGGAACTTCATTGATCTCTTGCCGCATACCCATTTGAGCACTACGGAAAGGAAGGTGAGTATCACCAGTGCCGCAAGGAACATTGTCGGAAGGAAAGGCAGGAATGAGAATGTAATCGTGACGCCCGTCTCAGGTGTTGTGAATATAAGGACCACAACAAGTATTGCACCGATTACGTAGACCAGGTATATGGGATCAAACAGCAGAGAAGACATCGCGAGTATGATTCCCAGAATGTACGGGACTGCAGCGTTTTGTTTCAGAGGTTCCTTGCTTGAGTCATAGTCTCTGTTCGGCCTGATTCCAAGTGCCTTGTATAAGAGGAAGTACAATATTTTGCTTTCGTGAACTTCGACTTCAAGGGATCTTTTTGCAAACATCGGAATGACTGAAACAGCCATCACCACTATACCTATCACAAGGTTCAGACGCGGCGTCTCAAGTTCAAATGCCAGTGTTCTGAAAAGATATGTTATAAGGACGAAAAGTCCGTATGTAAAAGCGAATATTCCGTAAGAGGAAAGAGGAATGGAAACGAGGTATCTTCCGAGTTTGTGAAGAAGGTTTGAAGTGATGCTGTGCTCAACTCCGTATGCTATGGAATATTTTACCTTCTTCAGAACCCCTATTCCGGTCCTGTTGTTTTTTGCAACCCACGCACCTATTTTATTCTTTGTGAATTTGTCCGATACGGTGTCATAGGAAGTCATTACCTTGCTGAACACGCTCTGTTTCAGGAGGCGGGTTATAAATGTTGCAAATGTATTGAGTCCGTGAATTATGGAGCAATTTACGAATTTGTTCCGCAACTGTGCCCAGAATTTGTTTTCTTTCTTTCCGAGTTCATTTGCCACTTCTGCCTCCTTTCTCAAGGCACATTATCTTCTTTCTGAAAGTAATTATGCCGAGCGCGTATAAAATTACTATTATTAGAGTCAATATAGCACAATAACATATTTTTGTCAACAAACCGCCGTCCGGAAGAGCGTCTGAAATGACCCCTGCCAGAACGGCTGCGGCAGCGGAAGGTATTATTGCTGCAGAAGTGATGAAGAGCATCTGAACCGCGGATTTTTCTGCAAACAGTTCATTTCTTTTCTTTATGCTCATAATTGCAATGAAAGCCAGGGAAGTATACTGAGACACGCAGAAAGAAAGTGCAACTCCGCTTATTCCTGTTCTGAAAAATATATTAGTGAACAGTCCGCAGACAGCAAATGAGCCCACGCCTATTACAGATGAAACGGCCGGAACCTTTGCATTCTTTTTGGAGAACATTACTTTTGAAAGCGCCTCTCTTACGGAAAAGGCGGGTATTGATATTGCCAGTATTTTCAGGGCAGCTGCACATTCTGACGCGAGCTGTGCGTCAAAAGAGCCCCTCATGTACAGTATTTCGATTATCCTGCCTGAACAGAAATACAGGGCAATTGCGACAGGCAGCGAAAAAATGTATGACCACTGAACCGTTCTTGAAGAAGTCTCCCTGAAAGATTCCGGATTGTCGTCTGCAGAAGAAGACAGCTTCGGAAATACGTAATTGAGTATTCCGAACGTCACAAGTCCCGATGCGATTGTGAACACCGACAATGAATACTCAAAAGCTGCAACAGTCATGTCTGAAACAAAACTGGAATAGAATGTTGCAAGAAGGGAAGACGCAGGTGCGAGCCACGAGCTCAGCATTACCAGCCAGACCATGGATTTCAGTTCGCTCAGCACGTGAAGATCCATTCTTATGACAGGCTTTGGCATGAGGCGCTTGGAGAGCAGCGGTATCATAACCGTCACAAACTGAATCACCCACGATGCCGTGTAGACAATTGAAAGGATAATGACCTGTTTTTCTGTGTTTATTTCATTCTGAGTCGAAAGGTATATGATCAGGGCAATGTTTGAAATGCAGCTGACCGCCGACGGCAGAATAAAACTGTCGTGAGACTGGAGTATTCCGGCAAGCGTGAATGTTCCTGCGGCAAATACCATGGAAGGAAACATTATTGAAAGCATTTTTGAAGCGAGGTTCAGAGCTTCTTCAGAAATGCTGGGCGCATAAAGGTAAATAATCCATCTGGAACACAGTGCGCCTATGATGGAAACAATGAGCGTGACTGCGAATGCGGCAGACAAAAAAACAGAAGAAAAACGCGAAGCTTCTTCGGGTGAATCGTTTTTCTTCCTGTTGTAAAAAGGTATGAAGCATGAAACTATTGCTGCTGCAAAAAACATGTCATAAATGGCAAGAGGGAGTTTTGAGGCGACAGAAAACGCGGTGGCATAAACACTGCCGCCAAGACTTGATGCTATTAACATTTGTCTTATGAGCCCGAGCACTTTTGACAGCAGGGCAGCTGCAGTCATTGCGACTATAGTGAGTGTGGGCTTTTTTGCGTTCGCCATATTATCCTCTTATTTAAGCAGATCGGGTCTTTTCAGTTTTGTCCTTATTTCAGATTGTTCTTTTCTCCACTTTTCTATGTTTGCATGGTGGCCTGAAAGAAGAATGTCCGGAACCTTTCTTCCGTTCCATTCATAAGGCTTTGTGTACTGCGGATATTCCAGGAGTCCGTCGGTCAGACTCTCATATTCGTAGCATTCTTCGGAAGAAAGAACGCCGTCAACCATTCTGGACACTGCATCCACAAGAATGCATGCAGGGATCTCTCCGCCTGTCAGCACATAGTCGCCTATGGATATTTCCTCGTCTACTATTTCTTCTATTATTCTTTCGTCAACGCCTTCGTAGTGGCCGCACAGAATTACAATATTGTCATAATTTTCAGCAAGCTCGGATGCGCGTTCCTGAGTCAGTATCTTCCCCTGTGGAGACATGTATACCACGTGCCTTCTCGTGCAGTTGTTTGTCTCGGGTGAAGTTATTGAAGAAAAGCATGAATAGATCGGAACGGGACTCATGACCATTCCCATTCCGCCTCCGTATGGTGTGTCATCAACTCTTCTGTGCTTGTCTTCGGAGTAGTCGCGTATGTTGTGGACCCTTATGTCCAGGTGTCCCGCTTTTACTGCTCTCCCTATTATGCTCTCTCCGAGAACAGTCGAGACGAGGTCGGGGAAGAGCGTCATAATATCAAATCTCATCATGAAAAGAATCCCTCGATCGGCGTCACATATATTCCGGTTGAGTCAACTTTTTTGACGTATTCCTTGACTTCTGGCAGAAGCACTTCGGTTCCGTCACTCGAAGTTATGGAATAAATCTTGTTCGGCGAGTAGTCGAGTACATCTTTCAGTACGCCAAGTTTCTTTCCGGTGTTGTAATCTATCACGTCCAGCCCAATCATGTCACAGATGAGCATTTTCCCTTCGGGAACCTT
>CADAXH010000060.1 GCA_902791785.1 uncultured Ruminococcus sp.
ACCGGTATGGTAATCACTGCATCCTGCTGAACTTGCTCCTGTTGAAGAGGAAGCTATTTTCTCCTGCTGCTCGTATGATCTGTATGAATATCTAATCATTAATTTGTTTTTGTCTGTTGTGTAATAGTCTGAGAATTCTTCTTTGAGTGCAGAGCAGAGTTCCTGGAGACTTGATACTGTTGTTTTGCTGAAGTAGTATCCGGAAGCAGAAGGAAGTACGAAATATGTATCCCTGTGATCATAAAGCTCTACAAGAGAACTGCCTTTGACCATTGATGCGGGGAATGTGAATTTGTGGTCTTCATTTACGAGAACCTGATATCCTTCAAACTGTTTGCTTGTATCAACATCAACTTTTGTATAACCAGTCTGCCATGACGGAGCAGGTGTTGTGGTTTCAGTGGTTTCAGCTAAAGTTGTCTCAGTAGTATTTGAAACAATATCACTTGTTTCACTGCGTTTTGAGGAATTGTTGATTGCGTGAATGACCATAACAACAATCAAAACCACTGCAAGTATAATAAGCACCAGTTCAATAAGTGCAATCATACCTTCTTTGTTCGGTTTGAATTTCTTTCCTTTTTTTGATTTGACAGCCGAGGATTTTGTCATCTCGGTATCTGTATCTTCATATTCATAGTCATCTCTATAATCTGACATATTATTCCTCCGGTTCGAGATAGTATATTAATTATATCACCGAAACATATTAAAAACAATAACAAAACACAGCTATATCTCCGAATGCAAAGAAACTCCCTTCAACTCAACAGAGCGAAGGGAGCGAATTTTCTTGATATTGCAAGCAATATTAAATTTTATACATCAGTGTAACTGATTACTGAAGAGCATCTTTTCTTGAAAGATTGATTCTGCCTTTATCGTCAATTCCGAGATATTTTACGGTAATCTTGTCACCGACGTTTACAACGTCTTCAACTTTTTCAACTCTTGACTTGTCAAGCTTTGAAATGTGAACGAGACCTTCTTTTCCGGGAGCGATTTCAACAAATGCGCCTATCGGAATAATTCTTGTGACTGTACCTGTGTAGCAGCATCCTTCAACCGGTTCAAAGCAGATTGCATCTATGATGCCCTTAGCTGTGTATGCGTCATCTCTGTTGACAGCCTGGATGAAGATTGAACCATCTTCTTCAATGTCAATCTTTGTGTTTGTTTCAGCTGTGATTTTCTGGATGACTTCTCCGCCTTTTCCTATTACTTCGCGAATCTTGTCCGGGTTGATCTTGAGAGTTACAACCTTAGGAGCATATTCGTTAACATCCGGACGAGGAGCTGGAATTGCTTTGAGGAGTATTTCATCGATGATGTAGTCTCTTGCTTTGTGAGTCTTTGCAAGAGCAGCCTTTATGATTTCTGGTGTAAGACCGTCAATCTTGAGGTCCATCTGAATTGATGTGATTCCTTTGTGTGTTCCTGCAACTTTGAAGTCCATATCGCCATAGAAGTCTTCAACACCCTGGATGTCTACCATTGTGTCCCAAGAGCCGTCTTCAGCTGTGATAAGACCACATGAAATACCTGCTACAGGAGCTTTGATCGGAACGCCTGCTGCCATAAGTGCGAGTGTGCTTCCGCATACTGAGCCCTGTGATGTAGAACCGTTTGAGCTGAGAACCTCTGAAACAACTCTGATTGTATAAGGAAACTCTTCTCTTGATGGAAGAACAGGGATGAGTGAACGCTCTGCAAGTGCGCCATGACCGATTTCACGTCTGCCGGGTGAACGAACAGCTTTTGCTTCACCTGTTGAATAACCGGGCATGTTGTACTGGTGCATGTAATATTTTTCTTTTTCTTCATCGAGTCCGTCAAGAATCTGGGCATCGCTGAATGATCCGAGAGTGACAATTGAAAGAACCTGAGTCTGACCTCTTGTGAAGAGACCTGAACCATGGACTCTCGGAAGAACGTCAACTTCGGCTGCCAGAGGACGAATCTGATCCATAGCTCTTCCGTCAACTCTCTTCTTGTCTACGAGAAGCCATCTGCGTACAATCTTCTTCTGAATCTTGTAGATTAGTTCGGGAAGAATAACTTCGATGTCTGGATATTCTTCAGCATAGTCTGCAACTATTCTGTCCTGAATGGGCTGCATTCTTGCGTCACGAACGTTTTTGTCGTCTGTATCAAGAGCAAATTCAACATCTTTTTCAACTGCTGCGAAAATCTTGTCAAACATGTCATGATCAAGCTCGCCTGAAGGATAATCGAATTTCGGTTTTCCTATTTCGGCTACGATGCTGTTGATGAACTTGAGAAGCTTTCCGATTTCTTCATGAGCAAGCATAATTGCTTCGAACATCTTGTCGTCGTCAACTTCGTTTGCGCCTGCTTCAACCATTACAACTTTCTTTTCGCTTGATGCAACAGTCAGCTGCAAATCACTCTTAAGTCTCTGTTCAGCTGTCGGGTTGATAACGAGCTGTCCGTCAACGAGTCCGACAAATGCTCCGCCGATTGGTCCGTTCCACGGAATGTCTGAGATTGAAAGGGCAATTGAAGCACCTATCATTGCTGTGATTTCAGGTGAACAATCCGGATCAACTGCCATGACTTCCAGTGTAAGTGCTACATCGTTTCTCAAATCCTTCGGGAAAAGAGGACGGATAGGACGGTCAATGACACGGCTTGTAAGGATTGCTTTTTCACTTGGCTTGCCTTCTCTTCTCAGATAGCTGCCCGGAATTCTTCCTACTGCATAAAGCTTTTCATCATAGTCTACTGAAAGCGGAAGGAAATCGATTCCGTCTCTCGGCTTTGCTGATGCTGTAGCGCAGCAGAGAATAACTGTGTCGCCGTAGTGAATCATACATGATCCGTTTGCGAGTCCGGCTACTTTTCCTGTTTCGACCTTCAAAGGTCTTCCTGCGTATTCATATTCGAATACTCTGTAGTTTTCAAACATATTTGCCTCCTGTTTGATTGATATTTATTTCTCAACCCATGGAGGTTTTGTTTAGCACTTAATCAAAGGTCCGAACGGTTCAGGCGCTTGATTAATTGCTATACAACCCCTTGTTCCATGGATTATAGACAAAGTGAAATGGGACGGATGAACCGCCCCAATAATATTACTTTCTCAAACCGAGCTTTTCGATGATTGCACGATAACGTGTAATATCTTTCTTCTGGAGATAAGCAAGAAGATTTCTTCTCTTACCGATCATTTTAAGCAAACCTCTGCGGCTGTGCTTGTCCTGAGGGTTAACAGAAAGATGTTCGTTAAGATGGTTGATTCTTTCTGTAAGAAGAGCGATCTGAACTTCAGGAGAACCTGTGTCGCCTTCATGCTTCTGGTTTTCAGTAATAATTTGCTGCTTAAGTTCTTTTTCCATTTTTGTCACCTCATGTAATTTATTTGGCCGAAGAACGAAGTATTGGAGGGTGACATTGTCTATTCAGACCAAAGTCCCAAAACTGCGCTCTCGGCTGACAGCATTGGCTATTATATCAATGATTTTTGCCGTTGTCAATAAATAATTATATATTTTACTGCTTTGATTGAATGCTTTTGTTTTTTCTTCCCGTGATTGCATAATAAACCAGGTAGAACACAGCCACGTACAGCACAAGAGATAAAACGACAGTTATCGGATAGAGTATTTTGTTGTGGTTTACCAGATTTGCAAACAGAACGAAAGGCGTTCCGTCATCTGACTCAAGAAACATGTAGTTGTACGGAATTATTTTGTTTGCAACAAAAGCTGCAGCCATGAAAGAGAGAAGAATAGAATATGTTATCCAGATGTTTTTCTTTTTCATGCTTTGCATTTTTGCAATGACTATGTACAGCGAGCAGAAACCCGAGATACAGTGTGTTATGGCTGAAACAACATTCGGGAAAGACAAAACCGGATATGCATTGTAATTCTGTGCTGCGCCGATGGTTCCTGCAACAGCCGACAGCAGTCCGAAAATGAATACAAAATCCAAAGCTGCTTCCCTGAGTCTTCCTTTTGAAAATGCAGCAATAGGTATGGTTATAAGCTGAATAGAACACAGAAACAATGGCAGCGTCCTTGTCCAAACGGTCGGGTCATTATCCCTTATGCTGAAAAGGACAATCTTGAAAATCTCAACTGCGTCAATCAGGATTGCACAAACAATCAGGACTCTGTTTTTTTCCTTTTCACTCTTATTTTTGTTCATCAATGCAATGAATATTGCAAGACCAATCATAAGAGAGATGGAAATAGCAACAAACAGCAGGTGCTGCCATGAATAGGCGCCTTCAGGCGTTACGGAATATCCGCCGATTCCAAAAAAACTTTTCATAAAACCACCTTGAAACATACTTTGCTGCCTGGTAATTTCAAGCCACAATTTGCATTATATTCTTGTTTTCGGAAATAATCAACCATTTCACTTGTAACTTATGGTCCTGATTACTTGCAATTGAAGTTATTTAGTAGTAAAATATCAAAGTCAAATTATCCGCACACAACGGAAAAAAAGAGGTATTATATGGCACTTGTAACAACAAAAGAAATGTTTAAAAAAGCATATGAAGGTCATTATGCAATCGGAGCTTTCAATGTTAACAACATGGAAATCGTCCAGGGTATTACAGAAGCAGCAAATGAACTCCGCAGCCCGGTTATCCTTCAGGTAAGCAAGGGTGCAAGAGCATATGCAAATCACACATATTTGGTAAAACTTGTTGAAGCAGCTGTTCAGGAAACAGACATTCCGATAGCTCTTCACCTTGATCATGGTCCGGATTTCGAAACATGCAAATCCTGTATCGACGGCGGATTCACTTCAGTTATGATTGACTTCTCAAGCCATCCTTATGAAGAGAACATAAAGGAGACAAAGAGAGTTGTTGAGTATGCTCACGCTCACGGTGTAGTAGTTGAAGCTGAACTCGGAACACTTGCAGGTGTTGAAGATGAAGTTAAAGTTGAAGAGGGAATGAGTTCATACACTCGTCCGGAAGAAGTTCAGGATTTTGCAGAAAGAACAGGATGCGACTCACTTGCAATTGCAATTGGTACAAGCCACGGCGCATACAAGTTTAAACCTGGTACAAAACCGCAGCTCAGATTTGATATTCTTGAAGAAGTATCAAAGAGACTTCCGGGATTCCCGATTGTTCTCCACGGAGCTTCAAGCGTTCCACAGGAATTCGTAAAACTTATCAACCAGTACGGCGGCGCGATGCCTGATGCAATCGGCGTACCTGAAGAAATGCTCGCACAGGCTGCAAAGATGGCTGTATGCAAGATTAACATTGACTCAGATATCAGACTTGCCATGACAGCATCAATCCGTCAGTATCTCACAGAACATCCGGCAGACTTTGATCCTCGCCAGTATCTTAAACCTGCTCGTAAAGCAGTTAAAGATATGGTTGCTCACAAGATTGTTGACGTTCTTGGATCAAACGACAAAGCTTAATTGTCTATCCATCTTTTGAAATAATTACAATGCCCGAAGAATGAGTTTTCATTTTTCGGGCATTACTATTAATTATTCTAACTTCAAAGAGAACAATTTTGCATCACGCATTCTGAATTTCAGTCTGATTGGTTTTCCGGAAAAACGTGAAAAATCAGATCCGTCAGCAAATGAAATTGTTCTGTCGATGTTGTCTCCGTATATTTCGAAGCTCTCTTCAGATAATTGCTCTCCGTTTTCATTCAGGACACTCGCAAATATATGTCCGTATGCAGATGTTGAAAAATTGAGATGAAGGGAACCGCCATCAAAAACAAGAGGCTTAGTAACTATTTCGGCCTCGTCGCCGCCTGCCATATAACATGCAAAACCGTCTTTTCTGATCTCATGTCTGTTCAATGCTTTTGGAACATCGAAAGAAAAGTGTCTGTCAATTGTGTAGAAGTAATAGTTTTCTTTGCCTGAATCTATAAGACCATATGACAAATAACAGTCGCCGTAAATCCAGTTGTGTTCTTCTTCGTAACCCGGCGTCATGAATGCTTCGTTGAATCTGTGCCATGTTTTTCCGTCGCGGGAGCAAATAAAGACACAGTCGGTGGCAACAAGACCGCAGCGAGGTTCCACTCTCTCTGAAGCATCTTTTTTGTGGTTTATGCTTTTCATCTGAAGTTCATTGGAAGTCCATGCTTTTCTCTCGTTATATCTTACAGGAAAACCAATTTTCATTTCAGGTGCACGGTCATATATCTGGATGTTGTTTGTATACAGCGGATAATCCTTTCCGTCATCAAACTGAATCAGCTCAGGCAGACTCCAGTGTACAAAATCGTCTGAGTACATAACACGAATGTCTCTTGTGGCAGCGTTTACAACTTTTCCTCCGAAATGATATATCTCGCTCATTGTCAATACTGCGCTGTTGTCAGTGTCCGGGAGATTGTGGAAGCTTCTGTAATAGCAGCAATACCTTTTTCCGTCCCACATGGCAGTATTCAGAGAATCAAACGTTCCGAAGCGAGTCATTGGGTGAGACAATCTGAAATGGTATCCGTCCGGAGAGTAGAAACAGCAGAGGGATCTTTTTGTTTCTCCGTCGGGATGGAGCATTTTATATAAAGTTATTGCTTTGTATTTCTCGTCATGCGGGCAAGCTGGATTTGTGTCATAAAAAACAAAGCATCCGTCTCCGATGTTGTCAATTACTATATTGTTTTCTTCAAGTTCGGGACGATCAAAAATGTTGAGATGAGGACGTTTCCACGTCAAACCGTCTTTGCTTTCAAGAACCGCAAGGCTGACAGAAAAATCTTTTTTCCACGGCATATAGTACATCTTGTAACCATTTCCGTCATTGACAATGCATGGGTAGCTGATGCTGTTCAGCTCAGCATCCTGGCCAAGTTCCATGCACATCTCTTTTTTTACCGGATTCATGAGCCTTGGAAAAGCAGTTGTTTTTTCTGTGTCAATCAGATAATTGTCCCAAAAAACCTGTCGGTTTTTTCCTATATTCAGTATAGACATAAGCATTCTCCGTAAACGAATTTGTTACTTTAATGATATACAACAAAATCAATAAAATCAACATCAAAGTAATCAGCCAATTGGTTGCATATAATAGATTTTTGTCTTATAATTAATCTACTATGAACAGCCTTGAGCGGCGGAACGGAGAAGAATATGTCTGAAGTAAAGTGGACTGAATATCAGAAGCAAGCCATATTTGCAAGTTCTTGCAGTATAGCG
>CADAXH010000061.1:0-7075 GCA_902791785.1 uncultured Ruminococcus sp.
GTAATTGGAGTCAAGGACAGACTTGGTGAAGAACAAATCGCCGTAGATGTCGCCGCTGGAGTAGTTGTTGGGGTACTGCATTCCAGCGCTTGTTATGTTCTCCAAAGAAGATTCAAGGACTGTCTAATAGGTGATGTTCTTCTTGTACTGCGAAACCTCCCAGAACTGCTCATACCTTCTGTCATGTTCCTCTTCTGATATTCCACTTTCGTTGACATACGAACCGAATGTGAGAAAGGGCTGTTCTGAAAAGACTCCATTTTCTATGCGAATGTTCTTGATTACAACTCCTGAATTCCTGAGCATTTGCCTGTACCCATATGTCGTGTTCCTCAGACCGAAGTCAATGTCGTAGAATATCCTCACTGTTATCTTCACGCTGTGGTCTTTCACGATGGCGTCAGATATCTCATATGTGCATTCCCCAGGTCCAATTTCATCCTCGTTGACGAAGACATGGACATCAAGCTCGCCAAGCAGCCCAGAATCCAGAAACGAATCCCATTCAAACTTGAGCAGCAGCTCAATTCAAAACTGATCGGACTGACTTCAAAGGAAATAACGCTCCCGATTATGATGGATATAGAGACCGAAATGGGGGTTGAGGCTTCAATAGTTTCACCTACATTCAGGGCCATTTACGAGACAATGGGCAGCGGAGACGACACGGACATCAAGTACGAAGGCGTGACAAAGCTGTTTGATTATCCTGAATTTGCTGACGTAAGCAAAATAAAGAACGTCATGGACATGCTTGACGACAAGAAGAGGCTCATCGAGCTCATGTCAGACTCTAAGAACGAAGAAGGAGTCAATATTACAATAGGAAGCGAAGAAGGAACTCTTGTGGACAATTCGGCCCTCATTTACAGGCCGATAAAAGTGAGCGGACAGACGCTGGGCGTCATAGGAGTGTTCGGTCCCGCAAGAATGGATTATTCGAAAGTGGTGTCGACGGTCGAGTATCTTTCGGAAAAAATAACCAGCATGCTTTCAGATGCGCTGCCGCCTCCTTCAGATGACAGAGGCAAGGACGAAGGGAAGGAAGAGTAGATATCATGATTGACGAAGAAAAACAGAACGTAAGTTCTGAAAACACAGAGGAAAAGACTGAAGAAACAGTACAGAATCAGCAGGGACAGAATCCGGGTTCCCAGGGAAACGGTCAGGGACACGGAAGAGAGAAAAAGCTGAAGGCTGAAGTAAAGAAACTCAGCCGTGAACTGGGAGAAACAAAGGCGAAATACGAAGAAGTGAATGACAAATATCTTCGCATGGCCGCTGAGTACGACAACTACAGAAAACGTACACAGAAAGAACTTGAAAATTCCTGCCGATGGCAGACAATCTGGAAAGGGCAATGACATACAAGGACAGCGACAAGTTTGCCGAAGGAATCAAGATTATAGTGAACCAGTTCAACCAGACACTGGAAAAACTGAGTATCGTTCCTTTCGGAGAAGTCGGAGAAACATTTGACCCGAACATCCACAACGCAATTGCAAAAGTTGAAGATGAATCCCTGGGCGAGAATGTGATTGCCGAGGTGTATCTCAAAGGATACAAGCGCGGAGACAAGATAATCCGTTGTGCTATGGTAAAAGTAGCAAACTGAATATACAAAAATAATTACAACAAATTGGAGGAAATAAATTATGTCAAAAATTATAGGTATTGACCTTGGAACAACAAACTCATGCGTAGCAGTTTACGAAGGCGGTGAGCCGAACGTTATAACAAACCCTGAAGGTGAGAGAACAACTCCTTCTGTAGTTGCATTCTCAAAGACAGGCGAGAGAATCGTCGGACAGGTAGCAAAGAGACAGGCTATCCAGAACCCGGAAAGGACAATAATGAGTATCAAGCGTCACATGGGATCTAACTACACAGTAGACATTGACGGAAAGAAATATACTCCTCAGGAGATTTCTGCAATGATCCTCACAAAGATGAAGACAGATGCAGAAGCTTATCTCGGCACAAAAGTAACTCAGGCTGTCATTACAGTTCCTGCTTACTTCAATGACGCTCAGAGACAGGCTACAAAGGACGCAGGCAAGATTGCAGGTCTTGAAGTCATGAGAATCATCAACGAGCCTACAGCTGCAGCTCTCGCTTACGGCGTAGACAAAGAGGGTATGGATCAGAAAGTCATGATCTTCGACCTCGGCGGCGGTACATTCGATGTATCAATCCTTGAAATCTCAGACGGCGTATTTGAAGTTCTTGCAACAAACGGTAACACAAGACTCGGCGGCGATGACTTCGATGAAAGAATCATCAACTGGCTTGCTGATACATTCCAGAAAGAAAACGGAATCGATCTCCGTCAGGACAAGATGGCTCATCAGCGTCTGAAAGAGGCTGCTGAAAAAGCTAAGATTGAACTTTCAGGCATGACAACCACAAACATCAACCTGCCGTTCATTACAGCTGACGCAACAGGTCCTAAACACCTCGATGCAACTCTCAGCCGTGCAAAATTCAATGAACTTACAGCAGACCTTGTTGAAGCTACAATGGAACCCTGCAAAAAAGCCCTCAGCGATGCAGGCCTCTCAATCAGCCAGATCAACAAAGTCCTTCTCGTAGGCGGTTCAACACGTATTCCTGCAGTTCAGGAAAAGGTTAAAGAGTTCTCAGGAAAAGATCCGTTCAAGGGAATCAACCCGGATGAATGCGTTGCAATCGGTGCAGCTATCCAGGGCGGCGTTCTCGGCGGAGAAGCAAAAGACGTACTTCTTCTCGACGTAACACCACTGTCACTCGGAATTGAGACTCTCGGCGGCGTATGCACAAGAATCATCGACAGAAATACAACAATCCCTGTAAAGAAATCTCAGGTATTCTCAACTGCAGCTGACGGACAGACATCCGTTGAAATCCACGTGCTCCAGGGCGAACGTGAAAAAGCTGATGCCAACACAACACTCGGAAGATTCGTTCTTGACGGAATCCCGGCTGCTCCTCGCGGCACTCCTCAGATTGAAGTTACATTCGATATCGACGCAAACGGCATCGTAAACGTTACTGCAATGGACAAGGGAACAGGCAAGGAACAGCACATCACAATCACATCTTCAAGCAACATGAGCAAGGAAGATATCGACAAGGCTGTCAAAGACGCTGAAAAATATGCTGAAGAAGACAGAAAGCTCAAAGAGCTTGTTGAAGCAAAGAACAAAGCTGAAGCTTACATTCTCCAGACAGACAAGACACTCAATGAAATGGGTGACAAGGTAAGCGAAGACGAAAAGAAAGAAGTCAGGGACGAACTTGAAAACCTCAAGAAGGCTGTTGAAACAAATGACGTTGACAACATAAAGAAGGCTACTGAAGATTTCGAAAAGAAATTCTATGCACTTTCTGAAAAGCTTTACAAGAACGCAGGCGCTCAGGACCAGGGCCAGGGACCGGAACCGGGATCACAGAACGATGACGGTACATTCAACGCTGACTACACAGAAAAAGACAAAAAATAATTAAAAGATGCGGGAGGGCAAACCTCCCGCAGTAGGTTATTATGAAAGACTACTACGAAATTTTGGGCGTTTCAAAAAACGCCTCAGATGATGAAATAAAAAGAGCATACAGGGTACTTGCCAAAAAGTATCATCCGGATCTGAACCCAGGCGACAAGGAAGCTGAGGAGAAGTTCAAGGACGTCAATACCGCATATGCCGTTTTGTCAGATCACGACAAGAGAGCCCGCTACGACCAGTTCGGCCCGGAAGGTGTCGACGGACCCGGCGCTGGCGCTGGCGCTGGCGCAGGCGGTCGTCTTCGAGAAGAAGAAGCAATACTCCTACGAAAGGCGACGATCTTCTTGAGAGAGTATACATTTCTTTTGAAGAGGCTGCCTTCGGATGCAAAAAGGACGTCAAGTATGTAAGAGTTGACAAATGTCCCGACTGTAAGGGCTCGGGCGCTGCAACACCAGATGCCGTCAAGACATGCTCCAAGTGCGGAGGCTCAGGCCAGGTAAGAACACAGAGAAGAACTGCATTCGGAATAATGCAGTCAACATCAGTGTGCCCTGACTGCCGCGGTGCGGGAAAGATTATTTCCAACCCCTGCAAGAAGTGCAGAGGCACGGGAAATGTCAATGTGACTGAAACCATTGAAGTCAAGATTCCTGCAGGCATAGACAACGGCAACAGGATTTCCATCAGAGGAATGGGAAATGCGGGATCTAACGGCGGCGCAAACGGAGATCTGTACATTTCGGTCAACGTAAGACCTCATACAGATTTCGTCCGTGACGGATTCAACATCAAGTGCAATGTTCCTATTTCTATTGCCGAAGCAGCTCTCGGTGCAAAAATTAAAGTTCCGTCACTTGACGGAGACGTGGATTTCACTCTTCCTGAAGGAACACAGACGGGCACATCTTTCACGGTCAGGGACAAGGGAATTCCGGTAATTAACGGAAAGGGCAGAGGTGACCTGATTTTCACCGTCACTGTGGAGACACCTAAAAACCTGAACCGCGAGCAGAAAGAGGCTCTGATGAAGTTCTCGAACATGTGCACTTCAAGCAACTACAGAAAGAAAAACAGAATCTTCAATTTCTTCGGAGGCAACTGATTTGAAATGGACTCAGATTAGAGTTACCGTTCCATCTGAAAGAATCGAAGAAGTGGCCGCAGTTCTAACGGTATATGATACAGGAGTCATGACCGAGGACTACAGGGACATACTGACGGATCTCCGCACAATTTACGGAGACCTGATAGACGAAAAAATACTGAATGCTGACAAGAGCATTGCTTCTGCCAGCATTTTTATTCCAGAAGTCAAGAATCCCGAAAGCTACGTTTCTTCAATCAGGAAAAGAATGGCTGAACTCTGTATTAAGGCGGATATCTGCTGCAATGAGATAGACGAGGAGGACTGGGCAAACTCCTGGAAAAAGTATTACAAGCCTGTAAAAATGAGCGAAAGACTTGTGGCTGTTCCGGGATGGATTGACTATACTCCGGAAGAGAATGAGAAAATAATCAGGATGGATCCCGGTATGGCATTTGGCACCGGCACTCATGAGACCACAAGGCTTTGTGCAAGGCTTCTGGACAAGTATACAGCACCGGGCGACTACATGCTCGATGTCGGTTCGGGAAGCGGAGTGCTCGCTATATGTGCTTCAAAACTCGGTGCCGGGTATTGTCTTGCGTGCGACATTGACGAAGTGGCCGTCAGGACCGAAAAGGAAAATGCGCTCAGCAATGACTGCGACAACATCGAATGCATCAGGTCAGATTTGCTTTCAGATGTCTCTTTCAGGGACGGCAGACCCTATGATATAGTCACTGCAAATATTATTGCAGAAATAATACTGAGACTTGCTCCGGACGTCGGAAGATTCATCCGGAAGGACGGAACCCTTATTGTCTCGGGCATTGTCGACTCCAAGGAACAAATGGTTGCAGAGGAGCTTGAAAAGAACGGCTTTGAACATGTAGAAACTTTGCATGAGAACGGCTGGTGCGGAATAGTTTTCAGAAAACAATAGATTACAAAAGAAACAGTCAGTGTCAATTGGCTGTTTTTTCTTTTTCATTCCAATTCTCTACATTTTTTCGGTATTTGTTGCAAAAGACCCTATATAGGATATATAATTAAAACACAGCGGAAGCAAATTTTGGTTGCCAGCTGAATATAAGGAGTCTATTTTTATGAAAAAGATACTTGCAGTACTTATCGCACTTGTCATGGTATTTGTTCTTGTTGCATGTTCAGGAAATAAGACAGATACTACAGACACAAACAAGGATACAAAAGTAACAGAAGACAAACCTCTGGGAAGAGATGATGATATCGATTTCCAGTCAATCATGTCGGGCAATGGATCCACTAATGTGGTATACGGCGATCTGGATGCAGTCAGAAAGGCTGAAATAATTGCCGAAGGCGCCCGCAACGGACTTGATGTCTCTTTCGGAAATGACGGAAGCATGACAATCAAGGACGAAGAAGGAAACGAATACAAACAGAATTCTGATGGAACATGGCTTATAAAAACAGACAGCGGCAGTTATCAGTCCGGCGGAAACTGGCCTGATAATGAATTTACGAAACTCGTTCCCAAACCGGGCTTTACCCTGGCTGCTGCCGCAACCACAGAAGACGAGTTTACAGTAACTTTCCAGGGCGTAACAGTTGATCAGGTCAAAGCATACGTAGAGCAGGTTAAGGCAAAAGGCTTTACAGCCGATGCAGATATTCAGGATCAGGTCGTATCCGGTATTACTCTTTACTCATATGAAGCATCCAATTCAAACGGTTATACAGTACTGGTATTCTTCACAATGGGAACATCAGGATTGACCATTACCAAAAAATGATAAAACACTCAGAATAGGAGATTTCTTATGAAAAAATTATTGGTACTCATTCTTGCTGCAGCAATGTGCCTTGTAATAGCTGCATGCGGAAACAATTCAAAAGACAACACTGACACAACCAAAAAGGATAATGTTCAGACAACTACAACTCCTTCTGTTGTGGATCCGGATGCAAAAGTCGTGACCGACGAAGCAAAAGGCGTTGGCGCAACATACAAAATGGATCTTGACAAGCTCCCGATTGAATATAATATGATTGACGGAACCAGCGTTGTTGACGGAAAACAGGCTGAGATTACAGTTCATCTCAGCAAAGAGCTCACAAAAGAAGAGAAGATAGCAACACATGACGAATGGGTTGACTATTTCAAATCAATTGCAGACGACGGAAAAGTGTACAACATGTATACGGATGAAGAATATGACAAGGCAGACACAGAAGCTTCGGGCATCTGGCTGAGAGTCATTCTCAACGACAATACCTACAAGGTATATATCGGCGGACATACCGAAAGAGACGGTTATCCGGGCAGCTACAGGGTCACATTCACAATAGTCGAAAAATAGACCGGATTAATTACCAGACCGGAAACTGTCAGCCAGTTTCCGGTTTTGCAGTTCTTGCAAGGCAAAAGAGAATTACTCTGTGCACGCCAACTGCATTTGTCTGTTTTTTTTGATGCATAAAATTGCAAAAATCTTTGACAAAATAACGCCGGTGATATATAATA
>CADAXH010000061.1:7151-14233 GCA_902791785.1 uncultured Ruminococcus sp.
TTCACAGGATTGGAAACCAAAATGGAAGAAAAAAAGAAAAAGATGCCTAAAGAGGATATCGCTTTATACAGACTGCTCGCAATTATTGTTTTCGGAATCGCCGTATTCGTATTCGCTTGCTTTATTGGCGATTCGGGAATGTGGAATTTCTTCAGCAGTGTTGCAGTCAAGATTATACTTATTGCCTTGTTCGCCGTTGCCCTGTTCTTTACGATAAGGGGAATAGTGGTAGGCAACCCGGATAACAGACTATTCACAGTTGGCGGTGTTTGTGCCGTTCTGCTTCCTGCACTCATGGTTCTTGCTTTCTATCACTTCACAAGCACAGGCAGGGGAGACCTACTCAAGATAGTGGCTGTTGCTTCTACTGTTGTTGCTTTTGTCAAAGTTGTTTATCCGAAGAACTATTTCTTTGTGTCACTGGCATCTGCCCTTGCATTTGCAGCAATGTTCTTTATGAAACTGCCCAATGTCAGTTCAAAGTATTTCATGAACACGGTCTACAAGATTCTCGCATATCCGATGGGCATTGTTGTTCCTGCATGTGTGCTTGTTCTTATGTTTTTGGCTAAGAAGAACAAAGGCAAACTGAAACTCGGAAAGATCCTGAACATCGAGATGACCAAGACTACTCCGATTACATTCTGGTGCACATTTGTTCTGATGGCTCTCGCAATCGTCGGAACAGCTCTCCTGATATTCGTTCCTTCAATTTATCTTATTGTTATGGGTGTATATCTCGGAGTATTTATCATTGTTGGTGTAATTTGCACCATAAAATTGGTATAATTTTGGATATATTCACAACTGAACTATTGAAATTGTACAAAAAATAAAGTAAAATAGACTGCAGATTTATCAAATCTGCAGTTTTATTATTTCGGAGGAACTATCTATGTCAGATAGGCTTTTTCAAGGCATTATCTACCAGATGCGTGACGCAATTGGAAGAACCATAGGTGTCATAGACAACAATGGTTCCGTCATAGCATGCAGCGACTTAACCAAAATAGGTGAAACCAGACAGGCAGTTAAAGAACAGTTATCATACTCTACAGGAGAAATCAAATACGACGGCTATACATACCGTCCTCTCGCACAGGCCGGCAGAACGTCGTATATAGTATTCATTGAAGGAACGGACGTCATTGCTGAAAAGATGTCCATGATACTTGCTATTTCTCTCAACAGCATTAAGAGTTATCACGATGACAAGTACGACAAGCTGTCATTCATCAAGAACGTCATCCTCGACAACATCATGCCCGGCGACATTTACGTCAAGAGCAAGGAACTAAAGTTCGCAACTGACGTGAAGAGGGTTGTTTATCTTCTCAAGGTTGTATCACCGGAAGAATCAGCTCCTTACGATCTCATAACAAAAATGTTCCCGAAGAACGGAAACGATTATGTTCTGACTACGGGAGAAAAAGAGATTGTTGTCGTAAAGGAATTTGCGAAGAATGTTGAGACCCAGGAGGTTGAAAAGGCTGCAGTCACAATTGCAGACACTTTGGCATCCGAGTTCTTTACCAAGGTATATATTGGTATAGGAAGCGTTGTAGACAACATCAAAGACATCGCGAGATCATACAGAGAGGCTCAGGCAGCCCTTGAAGTCGGAAGAGTATTCGACAATGACAAGGCTGTTGTGAATTATGAGAATCTCGGAATAGGCAGACTCATTTACCAGCTGCCGATCACTCTCTGCGAAATGTACCTGAACGAGGTGTTCCCGGACGGCTGTCTTGATCAGATAGACAGAGAAACACTCATGACAATTCAGTGCTTCTTTGACAACAGCCTCAACGTTTCTGAGACATCGAGAAAGATGTTTGTTCACAGAAACACACTGGTGTACAGACTGGACAAAATCAAGAAAATTACAGGACTTGACCTGAGAGAGTTTGACAATGCAATCACATTCAAGGTTGCACTCATGGTCAGAAGCTATCTCAACTCAAGGAACAGCAGATATTAATTATTCCAGGAGGCTCCATGTTTTCAGAAGAAAATACAGATAACAGAGAATTGACAACTGAAGAAAACACAGAAATCGAAGAAGTGACAACTGAAGATAATCAGGCTCCGGAAAACGAGACAGAGCAACCGACTGTCGATCAGGGTGAGACGGCAGTAGTTGAACAGAATGAACCTTCGGGGGAAAGCAGACAGCCAAAGCAAAAAAAGACGAAGAACAAAAAGACATACACAAGAGGTCAGCTGGTCTTTGTGACATGCATTGCGGTTTTTGTTTCCATTGTTATAACAACGCAGGTTCTGTTCATTGCACTTACAGGTTCAATCAAAAAATCCACTTACGAAGACGGAAAAAATGCTGAATTCTTCAAACTTCTGAATGAACTTCAGGGGATTTACGAAGCAAACTATCTCTATGCGGACAGCATGGAAATAACTACAGACGAAATGCTCATGCAGTATGTTGCCCTGTCAGGCGACAGGTACGCCCGCTACTATACAAGAGAGGAGTGGGCGGCTGAACAGCAGTCAATGATCGGACAGAGCGCGGGAATAGGCTGCTATGTGTCACTTGATATCCAGAACAACTGTATTTACGTCATTCACGTGTTCAAAGGTTCACCTGCATATGAAGCAGGACTAAGGGACAAAGATGTAGTGATTGCGGTCGACGGCAACCTTTTTGAAGATATCGGCGTTGAAGCAGGTTACACAATGGTTCCCGGAAAGAAGGGCACGGCAGTCACACTCACAGTGATGAGAAACGGAAAACGCTTTGATTTCAAAATCACAAGAGGCGACTACACATTTGAGCCTGTTATGATTGACGTACTTGAAATTGAAAACCACAAAATAGGGTACGTGCACATCATCGAATTCATAGATACAACACCTGAATATTTTGACATTGCGGTATCCAAACTGAAAAGTGAATACTGCGAGGGAATAATCATCGACCTGAGAAACAATCCCGGAGGACAGCTCAATGCGATTGTCAGTTTGCTTGATTATATTGAGCCCAAAGGCGAAATTGTTCAGATATACAAAAAGGACGGAACGATGCTTCAGTCCTACAAGTCGGACTCAAGAGAACTTGACATGCCTCTTGCGGTCCTTTGCAATGAGAACACGGCCTCGGCCGCAGAACTCATGACAAGGTCGCTGATGGATACCGGCAAGGCCGAGTCGTATGGCGTTAAGACGTTCGGCAAAGGATGCGGACAGTCCGGATACCAGCTGTCGAACGGCTCGGTTGTATATGTCACGAGCTTTTATTACAAGACTCCCGAGAGTGATAACTATGACGGAATAGGAATAACCCCTGACCACGTTGTGGATTACCCTGAGGGTGTCAACTCAATCAATTTGTTTGTTCAGGACCATGAAGACGATGTACAGCTTCAGGCCGCTTTAACAGGATTATATAAGTCAATAATAGGAGATTAATTATGGGTAAGCAGATTACAGTTACAGAAACAGGACTTAAAAAACTTCAGTCAGATTTGGACTTCTTAAAAAATGTCAAACGTAAAGAAGTAGCTGAAAAAATAGGCATTGCCAGAGGATTTGGCGATCTGTCCGAAAACAGCGAATATGACGCAGCAAAGAATGAACAGAATAAAATAGAGTCTCAGATTCGCGAGCTCGAAGAGATGATTTCAAATGCCAAGGTCATAAGCGAAGACCAGATTGACGTTGAAAAAGTAAATATAGGTGTAACAGTCAAAGTTCACGATTACGATCTGGATGAAGACGCAGAATACACACTTGTAAGTTCAAGAGAAGTTGATTTGTCAAAGAATATGATTTCCGACCAGTCCGCAATAGGTAAATCTCTTGTCGGTTCAAAGATTGGAGATGTGGTTTCTGTTGTTGTACCGGACGGTTCAGAACTCAAATTCAAGATTCTCGACATCTACAAAAAAGACTGAATATAAGGAAATACAATATGGCAGATAACATAAATAGCCAGCCAAACCAGGCTGAAGAGAATATCAGCGAAGTCATACAGATAAGAAGGGACAAGCTTGCAGCCATGAAAGAGAGCGGCAACGACCCTTATGTAAACGTCAAGTATGACGTCGATGCATATTCATCAGACATTATAAACAATTTTGACAAGTACGAAGGCAAGACAGTATCGATAGCCGGCAGAATGATGAGCAGAAGAATAATGGGCAAAGCTTCATTCATGCACATCCAGGACGGCGAAGGTCTGATCCAGGTCTACGTAAAACGTGACGACGTCGGTGAAGATGATTACGCTTCGTTCAAGAAGTGGGACATCGGAGACATCATGGGAGTCGAAGGATTTGTTTTCCGTACACAGACGGGAGAAGTATCCGTACATGCCCACAAGATCAAGATGCTTTCCAAATCATTGCTTCCTCTTCCGGAGAAGTTCCACGGCCTCAAGGATACGGATCTTAGATACCGTCAGAGATATGTTGATCTCATAGTGAATCCCGAGGTCAAAGATACTTTCATCAAGCGCTCACAGATTATAACCGAAATCAGGAATTTCCTTAACGGAGCAGGATTTTTGGAGGTTGATACCCCTATCCTTGTCCCGATTGAAATAGGAGCTTCTGCAAGACCGTTCAAGACTCATCACAATACGCTGGACATGGATATGTACCTCCGCATTGAGACGGAGCTCTATCTGAAGAGACTCATCGTTGGCGGTTTCGATAAGGTTTACGAGATGGGAAGAATCTTCAGAAATGAAGGAATGGACACAAAGCACAACCCGGAGTTTACATCAGTTGAACTCTATCAGGCATATGTGGATTATCACGACCTGATGGATCTCGTTGAGAATCTTTACAGAACCCTTGCGGAAAGAGTTTGCGGCAGTTCCGTAATAAACTTCCAGGGAAATGAAATCAATCTCGGAAAATGGGACAGGCTTACAATGACAGAAGCTGTCAAGAAATATTCAGGCATTGATTACTATTCATGGACAAGCGACGAAGATGCAAGAAAAGCAGCTGCAGACAACAACGTCAAAGTTGCTCCGGATGCCACAAAGGGCACAGTGCTTGCTGAGCTGTTTGACGCATTTGTTGAAGACAAACTGATTCAGCCTACTTTCATCTACGACTATCCTGTAGAAAACAGCCCATTGGCAAAGAGAAAACCTGACGAGCCGATGTTCACTCAGAGATTTGAATATTTTATCTGTGGAACCGAATATGGAAATGCTTTCTCGGAATTAAATGATCCAATCGATCAGAGAGAAAGATTTGAAAAGCAGGTTGCACTCAAGAGAAAAGAAGAACCCAACACAAAGGCAGAAGTTGATTACGACTTTGTCAATGCGCTTGAATACGGAATGCCTCCTACAGGCGGTCTTGGATTCGGTGTGGACAGACTTGTCATGCTCCTTACCGATTCGGCTTCAATCCGTGACGTCCTGCTGTTCCCGACGATGAAGCCAATCGACTCACAGAAGAGCAGTACATCTGAAGAGAAGAACTGCGATTGCGGCTCCGAAGAGCCCAAGACTGCTGAATCAGTGGCTGAAGAAAAGATAGATTTTTCAAATGTAGTCATCGAACCTCTCTATGAAGACTTTGTAGACTTTGACACATTTATGAAATCCGATTTGCGTGCAGTCAAAGTCCTCGAATGCGAAGCTGTACCGAAATCCAAGAAACTTCTTAAGTTCACTCTTGATGACGGAACAGGTACAAATCGTACAATTCTAAGTGGAATTCACGCTTACTATGAGCCTGAAGAACTGGTTGGTAAGACTTGTATTGCAATTACAAACCTTCCTCCGAGAGCCATGATGGGAATTGATTCATGCGGAATGCTGCTCAGCGCAGTTCACAAAGAGGGAGAAGAAGAAAAACTTCATCTCATGATTGTTGATCCTCATGTTCCTGCAGGAGCAAAACTGCACTGATAATAGCCATTTACATTCCTCCAGAAACTCATGTGGTAGCTGGAGGAATACCATTAATTAATCTCGAAAAGAAAATGTTATGGAAAAATACGATGTTGCCGTCACACCATGTGACAGCTATGAAAAAAATGAAGTTGAAAAATCTCTGAAAGAAGCGATTGATGCAGTCAACGGACTGGATTTTGTCAAATCCGGAATGAAAGTTGCAATAAAAATGAACCTTGTTGCACCGATGAAACCTGATGCGGCAGCAACAGTTCATCCGAGTGTTGTTTGTGCAATTGTGAAAATGCTCAGGGAAAAGGGAGCAGAAGTCGTAATAGGCGACAGCCCCGGCGGAGTTTACAGTGCCTCTTATCTGAAAGTCGTTTATGACGTGTGCGGAATCAAAAAGGCTGAAGAATACGGGGCAGTACTCAACAGCGACTTTTCAATCAGGGACGTCGAGTATCCTGAGGCTGTGTGCGCAAAGAAGTTTCAATATACTTCTTACCTGGATAAGGCCGATGCCATTGTGGATCTGTGCAAGCTGAAATCTCACGGGATGATGGGAATGACATGTGCCGTAAAGAACTTTTTCGGGACAGTGCCCGGACTCTCCAAGCCTCAGTTTCATTATGCATTTCCAAAATCAAGCGACTTTGCCAATGTCCTTATAGACCTTTACGAGTATTCCAGGCCCGTATTGTGCATTTGTGACGCCGTAACAGGCATGGAAGGCAACGGGCCCACTCAGGGAACCCCGCGAAAAATAGGATGCCTGCTGGCCTCGAAAAACGGCCATATGCTCGATCTTGTAGCATCTGGTATCATTGGAATGAAAACCTCCGAAATACCCACTCTTGAAGAAGCAGTAAAAAGAGGTCTGATTCCCGAAGACGCCTCATCTCTTTCTGTTTATGGCGAACCCGGAAAGTACAGACAGGACGACTTCAAAACCAACCCTGCACAGTCTGATGTATTCTTCAAGGTCCTGGGCGGAGGAGTATTCGGCCGGATTACGGATTTTGTAGCCGGAAGAATTCTTACCCCATATCCCGGTCTTGACAAGAATGCATGCATAGGATGCGGTAAGTGCGCGGGCATCTGCCCGGCAAAGGCAATAACAATGAAAAAGAAGAGACCGGTCATTGACAGGTCAAAATGCATACACTGTTTCTGCTGTCAGGAGTTTTGCCCCAAAGGTGCCATG
>CADAXH010000062.1 GCA_902791785.1 uncultured Ruminococcus sp.
TTTCTGCCTTCAGCCTTTATCTTCTCTATATCAAGGACTGTGACACCCGTCTTTTCAAACAGATCCTTCTTTGCTGAAATAATGTCTTCAGTTGTGACGACTGCCTTAGAGCCCGAGTCCGTTATTATGTATTCAATTCTGTCGTCCGGGTACTTGGGATCAATCGGGACAAATGCAGTTCCTGAGAGCATGAGTCCTTCTCTTACTGCATATGCTTCCTTCACCCTCGGCATGAGCGAAACAATCTTGTCGCCTTCAACGAGTCCGAGATCATTCACCGTATTTGCAACTTTGCATGCTGTTTCGTACAGCTCGGAATATGTGAATTTTCCGTTCTTTGCTATAACAGCAGTCTTATCCGGATTGAGTCTTGCCTGTCTTTCAAACAGTGTGCAGAACGGGATGTCTTCTATCTCAACTTTTGTATCGTTGAATTCGTCATATCTTGCCACTTCCCTCTCGTCCACGAATTCAATCTCGCCGATGGTGGATTTTGTCATTATGCCCTTGAGCACACACTCCATTGCCCTGAAGAATGACTGAATTGTGTCCTGACCGTATTTTGACCCGTCATATTCAAAACGGAATCTGTACTGTCCCTTTTCAATGAAGACGTCGAGAGAAAATGCCGACTTCGGTTCGTCAGAGTCAAGAAGGATGACTTCAGCTTTCTCTCCGCCTATGCTGTCAAATACGAACGAGTCTCCCTGGTAAGCAAACATAACGTCTGCACCGACACCGAATTCGTTTGCTATGTCGGAGAATGCATATATGTCATTTGCCTGTGAAGAAACGAGCTGTTCCTTTACAGCTGCCAGAGCTTCTTCAATCTTACGGTTGACGTCAAATCTGATGAAAACAGGAAGCGTCTTTACGAGCATGGAGACGTCGCGCGCCGTTCTCGGGTCGCTGCGTCCGTTGTAGATTGTTGTATAGTAAATGTCGTCTTTGTACATGAATCTTGAGAGAACAAGACCAAATGCAAAATTGAAGATAGCATTCTGGGTAATTCCGGTCTTTTCCGAATACTTTCTGACGTCTTCTGTGGAAATTCCTGAGAAGATGTCTGCAGTTTTCAGTTCGGCCTTTCCGACCTTCATGTCATTTTTCATGACGTAGTCTGAACCTATGTCTCCGAGAAGCGCCTTGTAGTAGTCCTTTGCCTTTGTGAATCTTTCTCCGCTTCTTTCGTCGCGCTCGTCGAGTGCTATTTCATAGCCTGAATATGTTTCTTTCTCGGGAGCTTTTCCGAGGTATGCGTTTGATATATCTTCAAGAATCACGGCTTCGCTCGTTCCGTCGCAGACGATGTGATGGAAGTCGAGGAAGAGATAATTCGAATCCTTGCACAGGTATATTTCTGCACGGTAGAGTGAACCGCCGAGCAGACTGAAAGGTCTCACAAGAGCCTTAACGTCGAGTTCGTCCTGACGGATGACGTCGACTTTCGGCTCATAATCCCTGCGGTAAGCCACAACGTCGCCCGAGTCTGATGTTCCGAGCAGGCTCATTACGTACGGATGTGCAGACAAAGCTGTCTCAACCGCCTTTCTGAGTCTGTCTGTGTCTATCGCGCTGCTCAGCTTGAACAGGAACGGAATATTGTAGACTGTGGTTTCAGGGCGCGAAATGCATTCCACAAAAATGCCTTCCTGCGTCTTTGTCAGAGGATACTCTTTCAGGATATCATAAACCTTTTCCTCTTTTTTCTGTCCGACAAATGCTGCAAGAGCGCGGACAGTCGGATTCTGTTCAAGATCGCTTATCCTTACTGTGTTATTGAATTCTTTGGAGAGCTTGACTGTGAGTTTTATGGAGGTGACTGAAGTGAGTCCGGCTTCATAAATATTAGTCGTAACACCGAATGAGTCGTGCCCTATTATTGACGAGAGGATGTCGAACACTTTCTGCTCGGTCTCGTTTTCCGGCCTGACTATCTCTGCCTGTTTCATCTTCGGTTCAGGCAGTGCTCTCTTGTTTACTTTCTGGTTCTGGTTCAGAGGAATCTTGTCTATCTGCATTGTGAATGCAGGAATCATGTACGGCGGTTTGTTTTTGCCTATGAATGCATTGAGTTCATTAATATCAATCGTCTCGTCTGAAACTATGTATGCCGCAATGAACTTGATTCCTGAAGGATCGGTGAAATCCTTGACTGTTGCGTCCTTTATTTTCGGGAACTTGCGGATGATCTGTTCAACTTCAGTGAGTTCAACCCTGAATCCGCGGATTTTGACCTGTCCGTCATTTCTTCCTATGAAATCTATTGCGCCGTCAGAGAGCATGCGGACGATGTCCCCTGTCCTGTACAGCTTTTCAAACAGGGGATCGCTGTCGAAATTGTTCTTTAAAAATGCCTTTTTGTTTTCTGCGTCGCGGTTCAGATAGCCTCTGCCAACCTGCGGACCTGAAATGAACAGTTCGCCTTTGACGCCCCACGGCACTCTTCTGCCCGATTCGTCGAGAACATATGCCTTGTATGTGCATATCTTCTTTCCGATCGGAATTCTGTAGAGGAGTCTGTCAACCGGATATTCTGTGCAGAATACCGTGCCTTCCGTCGGGCCGTATGCGTTGTGGAGCACGTATCCTTTCGGAGCATCAATCGGAACGAGTTTCTCTCCTCCGACGAACATGTGCTTGACAGTCTTCAGTTCAATTTCTTCGACAACCTGTCTTCCGACCTGGGTTGTGATGAGGGAATGAGTGATGCCTGTTTTGTTGAAATATTCTCCGAGTCTGACGAGATCAAGACGCATGTCTTCAGGAATTATGCATACAGTGCCTCCTGCCGTAATGGCTGTATAGAGGTCCATCATGTTTGCATCAAATCCGTATGAAGCGTATGCAGACATCTTTGAAGTCTCGTCTTCTCCGTACGTCTTGTTGCAGAAACGGCAGAATGTGACTATGTTCCTGTGCTCAAGCATGACTCCCTTAGGAAGTCCTGTTGTTCCGGACGTGTAGAGCATAATGAAGAGATCTTTCGGATCCGGTCTTCTTTCCGGGCGGCTTTCGTCTTTGAGAGAATCTATCTCGTCAAGATAAATGCGATGGCCTTCGTAATCTTTTATGAGGGACTCAAGCGACCTTTCAAGAATGACTGCCTTGGCTGAAGAATCCTTCATCATGAAATTGAGTCTTTCGGTAGGATATGAGGGGTCAAGAGGCTGGTAAGCAGCACCTGACTTGATGACGCCGAGGCTCGCAATTACCGTATATTCGCATTTCGGGATAAGAACGGATACAATATCTTCTCTTCCTATTCCGAGAGAAATGAGCTTGTTTGCTATTCTGTTTGAAACAAGGTCTGACTGAGCATATGTATACTTTTTGTCTTCAAACTCGACGAGAACGTGATCCGGGTTCTTTTCAAGATTCTCATAGAAGAAATCCAGGACGGTCTTGTCCGAAGAGAGCAGTGACTCGTCAACTTCATTGAAGCTGTCAAGCTTTTCGAGTTCTGAATCAGTGCAGAGGTCTATGTCGCCCATGAGGGTTCTGTTCATCATCTCGCCGAGGGCAATGTCATAGAGGTCGATCATGTGTTCGATTGTTTTCTGTTCGAACAGGTCTGATCTGTATTCATACCAGATAACGAATTCTTCTCCGTCCCTGTGGACTTCAACGGCCATCATTCCTTTTCCGTCCCTGCCGTCAACTTCCGCAAGTCGGTATTCTTTTCCGCCGCAAACGGTCTTGAACATGTATTCACCCTGGTATGCAAACAGGATATCTGCATTGACAGACAGATCTTTTGAAGCGTCCATGAATGAATAGATGTCGTTTTCCACGCTAGAAACAAGCTGGGAATTGGAGCTCTTAAGATACTCGTCAACTGTCGTCTCGTTTTTGAAACTGGAGTAGAAAGGAATTGTTCTTACGAACATGCCTGTAGTGTTTTTTGTATTCTCTGTTCTTCCGTTGTGGACTGTTGCGACGAGCGCCTCGTTCTCCATGTTTATTTTTGAAAGGAGATATGTGAATGTTGAGAGGAAGAATGCTGAAGACTTGATTCCCTTCTCTTTTACAAATGAGGAGACCTGACTCTTGCGGATATTGAGTTTTCTCTTAATGAGGCCGTGAGCGGGCTTCTCGTCCTTTTTGTCATAGACGGGAACGGAAGATATTTCAACTCCGCCAAAAGTCTTGGCAAAATATTTCTTGGCCTCTTCATATCTTTCGCTCTGTCTTTCTTTTTCTTCCCATTCGGAGAACTGAAAAACAGACTGGGTTTCAGCCGGAACGTCTTTGCCCTCAATGAGTGCAAGTATGCCGTCAAGGAACAGTTTTATGCTGAATCCGTCAAAAATGATGTGATGGAAATCAAAGAAGAAATACCTGTCTTCCCCGACCAGATAGAATTTCATTCTGTAAAGCGGAGAATCGAGCATGTCGAAAAGTTCCATCTTTACTTCGTCAAGACTGTTAATTCTTACAGTCGGAATCTCAAAAGCAGTCTTTTCAACATACTTCATTACGTTCCCGTCCTGATCAAGGGTCAGTCTTGTGAATACGCCGGGATGGACGTCAAAGAACCTGCCTACGGCAGTTCTGAACTTCTCTTCGTCAATGTCCCTGTCCAGTTTGAGTAAAAACGGAATATTGTACGATGTGGTAGGATTGATGCAATCCAGGTAAATGCCCATTTCAGAGCTTGAGAGTGAATAAAGCTTCTTATCTGATGTCATACCATTCCTCCATTATGGTTTCAAAATCTCCGCCCTCTCTTGTGACGGAAATGCGATAATCGTTTTTGATGATTATATGTCTGTAATAATTTTTACCTTTGAAACTGACTTTGCCTTCAAGCGGCAGTGCCGGTACATTCTTTATGTCGTTCGGAATTCCTGTTCCTTCCGCCTTGACCAGACTCTCTTTGGAAACAAACATCTGCAGAAATCCGCATTCGGACAGATGCCCGAGTTCTTCGTCCGAAAGACAGTACTTCATTACGTCTTCGGTGTAATCTTCGTCTTTCTCCAGGTCCAGTCCTACTTCCCCGGACTCAGACAGCGCTATTCCGACAAGGTCGGCTGAATGGGAAATGTTGAAAAATATTTCGTCCGAGTGAGGTTTGCCGTATGCACCGATGGTCTTCCGTCCGCCTGCATATTTTTTTATGAGGTACGACCCGCCCAGCGACAGGAGCCTGTCTTCGTCCTTAATGAATCTGTCTGCCTTGTCTATGTCCGGTTCGTCAAGAAAACTCATAATTGTCCTCTGGCTTTCGGATATCTGACTAATGTTCAGCAGAATAACCCTGACTGTATTCAAAATTATGTTCCGCCTGTTTGCAATATTTATTTAATTTTAGCAAAAAATAAATATAAATAAAATACTTTTCTGCAAAAAAAGAGCTGCCGGAACACTTTTTGAGTCCGACAGTTCAATTAATTCAGTTTTTGGAGTATTTTGTCTCGAAATCTTCGTGTCCGGGATATGTCTCATAAGACGGATCCACGGAGACAAGTTCTTCGAATGTGTCTATTTCTGCAATGTCGCTCTTGTGAATCGTTCTGACTTCGACATGGTAGTTCTTTCTGCATATTCTCAGCGGAACGAATTCCCACAGATTCTCCTTGCCTGCCCTTGAGTTGTACACCTTCAGAAGATCAGCTTTAAGTTTCTCCGAATCATCCTGATCCCAGTACGAGATTCCGTATGCCTGGTAGCAGTCTTCTCCGCCTCTCTCGTAATTTGAAAGGTAACCTCCGACTCTCTTGAAGCACCAGTCGTCAGTCTCGTTAACTTTTGCACCGAGATAGTTTGTCTTGTACTCGTACTTGCGGATGATCTCTGGATTCTTTATTACAAGGTCAGCTTCGCATATGTAGCATCTGTCAATTAAGTCGATGCACTTGATGAGAGATGAAATGTTGTTCGTTATATTGAATTCGTCATTGTCTATGAACCTGATCATCGGGTATTTTTCGAGCAGTTCGTCAAACTGTTCTTTTTTGTAGCCCCTGACAATGTAAATCGATTCAATTCCGCTGGCCAGAAGCGCATCGAGAAGCGAGTCTATTATTCTCTCTCCGTTGACTCTGACGAGAGGCTTCGGTGTATGAAGTGATACCGGAGCAAGTCTGTGGCCAAATCCTGCAGCAAGGATTATTGCTTTTCTTACCCTGTACTGCTCAAGCACTTTCAGTCCCTTGTCAGTAATGCAGAGATTGTTGCCAGAATCCAGTTCAGCGAACCCAAGTTCAAACACCTGATTCAGAAGCTTGTTGACTGTGCCCAGAGACAATGTGAGCGTGTCTGACAGATATCTCTGCGAATATCTCTTTTTCCCGTTCTTTTCAAGGAATGTAAGCAGTTCAAATTGATATAAAGATAATTCCATTGTGGAACCGGCCTCCTTTTTCTGCCTGTTTTTTATTGCGTTTGATACCACATTGAGTATAACCCTGGCGAATATGTTTATAAGTAGAATGAGAACTGAGATAGCTCCCTGCATCTCGTAGTTGCTCGTCTTCTCGTAACTGTTTATGAGGATCGCCAGAGGCTGATTGCTGTATGTGCACAGAAATGCCACAGCAGAGATTGTAATCATACTGTTAAGGAAGAAGTATGAGAACATCTCTATCAGCGTCGTCACCGAATTCGGAATAAGGACGTTGACGAGTATCTTGAATTTGTTTATTCCGAGCGTCTCGCCTATGACTTCGTAGTCCTTGTTTATCTTTGTTAGACAGTTCTTTGCCATGATGAACGGTGAACCCAGGAAGTGGAACACATTCACGAATATGAGGATGAGAACAGTCCCGTAAAAGAATCCGTTTGTGTTTTTGAACAGGAGCATGTACCCAATACCAAGTACAAGTCCAGGAATTGCTATTGTGGATATTGAAAGCAGGTTTATGACCTTGCCTACTTTTCCTTCTTTTCTGACTGACAGATATCCCAGGAAATATGCGAATACTGTTCCGAGAAGTCCCGTCAGAAGAGCTATGAGAAGCGAGTTTACGACATAACTGCCTATTCCGA
>CADAXH010000063.1 GCA_902791785.1 uncultured Ruminococcus sp.
TTCTGTTTGTTGACTGCCCAGCTTACAAACGGAACCAGGACACAGTAAAAAGTTGTCAGGAATGCGTTTTTACCGGGAGTTGTCATATTCAATCCGTATGTCTGAAACATGTACGCAATGAATGTGAACAAACCAATCAAAAAGCCGTGAAACAAAACTTTTAAGTTGAAGTATTTCCATTCCTTTATAAACAACAAAGCCAGAACCAGCGATGCTATGGCAAATCTCAGAGATATGAGCTGTGCAGGCATGAAAGAATCAAGCGAATTCTTCATCACGACAAACGAGATACCCCAGATGATTGTCGTTAACAACATGGCCGGTATTGCCAGTATTTTTTTCTTATTGATTGACATATATGTAATAGCAGCAAGTGTGCTGCAGACTATTATCCTTTCGAATGATTTATTATTGACTGCAGCGTAGATTTTATTATATTTCCTGTCGATTTTCAACACATATTCACAAATGTATAAATATTCATATTTGTATGCATTTGCAAGAAAAAACAGCCCTCGATAAGGAGAGCTGTTTAATTGGTTTTAAGGGGTGATATCAGCTGTTCTCTTCGAAGAATTCCTTCAGACCTGCTCTGAGTGTTTCTACGATTGCTGTGAAGAGATATCCGCTCTTTTCAGTCTTGAGGGCAGCTGAAGCGTTTGAACAATATGCTTCAACGTCATCTGTTTCTGCAATACCGATTATATACTCTGAGCAAGCGCCTTCAAGGAAGTCCTGAATTCTGAGTATGTCGCTGAAGTAGTCTTTCTTGATTATCTCAAATATGATGTCTTCTATTGTCTCTGGATCCATATCCGGAATCTTTTCCAGTTCGTATCCGAGAGCAACAAAATCATTCTTGAAGTAATCTGTCAGCTTCTTAATGTTTTCAGCATATGCAGAAGCATTTGATTTTGCCAAGCTGTAATCTGACAATGATGTACCAACGAGTTTTGCTGTTTCATTTGTATAGAAACCATAATTGTATATAGCTTCGTATACTGCATCCTGAATCTCATTGTATTTGAGATTGTTTGCATATGATGATGAGTAATAAGCTCTCAGAGTGTAGATGCTCTTTGTTCTCATCTGGTTTACATATGTGATGTAGTCGTTACAGTGTTTTGCACCTTCTATCATAGCTGAGTATGACATTCCTGCAACGGACGCCATTGTATGATAAATCTGTGTCTTGTCTTCAACGAATGAATTCAGAACAGCCTGGAGAATTTCTACAGGAGTAAGTGCATAGTTTCCTGACTCTTTGTACTCTTCGTTTGTGTAAACTTCAAGTATTATGTTTTTATATTTGGACTTAACTTTGTTTATATAGCTTGTATATGCATTCTTGTCGCTTGATTTGAGTGCGTCAAGTTCAGCTTTTGTAATGTTGAACGGAGCAAGAATTTCATCGTATACACTGGCTTCGTATTTACCGATTGTTGTTCCGTTTTCATTAATGAACTGCTGATACAGAGACTGATGCAACTGATTGTAAAGCTGTACCGGTGTCATCGACTTGGTGTCGGAAGGAAGCAAATCGGAATAGTGAGCAGCAAGTTTGTCTACACCTTCAATGAATGGTTTTGACTCGTTCAGCTTGTCATTGATTTCTTCCCAGGTTACCGTGTACTGGTTGCCAAGTTTGTCATAGAATGACATCTCGGATGTAATATATTCCTTTACGAGTGTATCGTAATCACTTTCTGAAAGATTGTTGTCCGTGATATATGTCTTTGTAACGTAATCGATAACAGCTTTCTCGAATTCAGCAGCTGTCATGTCGCGGTACTTGGCAAGTTCTTCCTCTGAAGCTTTGTCAAACAGCAGCACTTCAGCCATGATTCTCAGGTATCTGATGTTTGTATAGTAGTCTGAAGCTTTCTTTCTGTTATCTTCGAATTTGTCGTATTTGATTCCGAGTATTTCAGCGATCTTGTCCTGAATCTGTTTGTTGAGTCCTGATTCAGTAACAATGCTGGTGTACAGGTCGCATTTGTAATATTCTGCTATCTTTTTTCTGAACCATTCATTGTTTCTTACTGAAGTTCCGTTGAATGCAGATTCAAGTGCGCTTTCTGAAATGCCTTCATCTCTCAGACAATCAAGAAGCCATGGTTTGTGAGCATTCTTGAGTTTTGTCATGTTTGTAGTTCCCTGAGCGGTGGACAAAGAAGAATCAAACTCGTCATAAGATATTCCGAGATGCTTCTCAACTGCTTCTGTCAGCTCAGCTCTGTAGATGAAATCACTGAGTTTTGCTTCAAGATCCGCATCATCAACAGGGTAAACAAGGAATGGAGACAATTTGCTGTCCAGATTTGATTTCTTGTAGTATGTCCATTGATCGGCAAGCATTCCCTCTTCGGGATAACCCATCAGGATGTTACCTGTGAGCAATGTGTCCATCATGTAGTTGTTGTTGAGTCTTGTGATTGTCTTCTGGTCACTGTTTACTGTATAGTTAACTCCTTCGATACCATACTGGAGCAGATTCTTCAGAGTTTTGTTTGTTGTAAATGCCTGAACGATTTCAAGAGCTCTTGTGTCATCCTGTGTATACTTTGAAACAGCAAGCATTCCATCGAAGATTATGTCTTTTTCAACGAAAGGTTTCTGAATAACTGCTACCTGATAATCTTCACCGTATGTATCCGGTACAGATGCATCGCCTTTGACAACTGCAACTGCATAACCGTCTGTTGAGCCTTCATCGAAATATCCCTTGCTCTGGAACTCTTCAATCAGCTTGCAGTGATCAACATACTGCTTGATGTCATAGAGGTTCTTTATGTCAAATGTGGAGCCTTCATCCGGTTTGTAACCGAGCTGAGGATCAATGTATGATGCAATTGCAACATCTTCGCCGAACGGATAGAACAATCCGAGACAGCTTGGAACATTTGCAAAAGGAGTAACTGTTTCGTTTTTCTTTACTTTCTCAAGGAAATCTGACAAATCAGCGTAACCAGAGAATGTCTCAATGTTGAAATCATATTTTTCTGCAAGTTCATTATTCACAACAAGGTATGTATATTCAGCGAGCAATGTGTTTGTTGGAATAGCATATGTGCCACCTGTAAGAGCAGCAATCTGTTCAAGGAATGTAGGATATATGAACTGTGCAAATGCTGTATAGTCAGCAATTGATGAACCGGTCTTGATAAGTGAAGACATATCTGACAGAACTTCCATATCCATGAATGTCTTGAACATATCATATCCGTCAACCATCATAATATCGAGTGGTGAGTACGGATCCGGATACAGAGTGGATATAAGGCCGTTCTCGTCAATTGTCGTCTGTTCTGCCGTGTATTTTGTTCTTGTTGTAACAGTCTCAGCCTGTACTGTCACACCTGCTTTTTTCCACTTTCCGAAAATGGATTTATTGGAAGTGGCTGAAGCAGCAGCCTGTTTGTTTGCAACTCTCTGAGCATAAGTATTGTACTTGGCAATTGCTGCATCCAGATCAATGAGGTAGTTAGCTTCATCAATTCTGCTCTTTACCAAATCAATGTACTCATCTCTTGTGACAAGAGTCAGATTAATCTTTGTCTCGTACGTGTTGCTAAGTATTGCGTTGATTGCATCTTCAACCTGCTTTACTGATTCAGGTGTAGTGCTTTTTTCGGTTATACCGATGAAGTTCAAAGTCATGGGCAATCTCATGTCAGCTTCTTCATCTTTACTACCCGTGCTGCAACCTGTCAGTACAAATGCCATAACAAGCATCAAAACTGCAACTATCGCACTCAGAATTCTCTTTAACATTTACTTTTCCTCCAAAATTGCTCGCGTAGCATGCTAAATAATAACTGCTTTGATAATTTTATCAAAACTAAGCAATGGTGTCAATAATATATAGACTTATAAGATATACAAGAATTGAGGCAACTTATTGTGAAAAATGCCAATAGAACATTTTATTCCAAAAAGTCCTTGAGCTTGTTTGCTCTGCTCGGAAGTCTCATCTTTCTGAGCGCTTTTGCCTCGATCTGTCTTATTCTTTCTCTCGTAATGTTGAACAGAGCGCCTACCTCTTCAAGCGTTCTCGGGCGTCCGTCTTCAAGACCGAATCTCAGTTTTAATACAACTTCTTCTCTGGGAGTCAGAGTGTGCAGTACTTCGTTGAGCTGCTCTTTCAGCATTGAGTAAGCAGTAACCTCGTCAGGAGCAGGAGACTCTTTGTCTTCGATAAAATCTCCGATTTTGCTGTCATCCTCTTCGCCGACAGTCATTTCAAGAGATATGGGCTCCTGTTTTGCTTTCATTACTTCATTTACTCTTTGTACACTGATTCCGAGTTCTTTTGCAATTTCTTCAGGAGTCGGTTCGCAGCCGTTCTCCTGGAATTTCTGTCTAGCAACTTTGGATACACTCTGAAGTGTCTCTGTCACATGTACAGGAATTCTGATTGTTCTTGACTGATCAGCTATTGCTCTGGTGATGGCTTGTCTGATCCACCATGTTGCATACGTGGAGAATTTCAGGTTCAGGGTGTAATCGAATTTGTCGATTGCCTTCATAAGTCCAAGGTTTCCTTCCTGAATCAGGTCAAGAAGCGGAAGTCCTTTACCCACATATCTTCTTGCTATGCTTACGACAAGACGGAGATTTGCCTTGATCAACTCTTCCCTTGCATCCATGTCACCGTCGGCATATCTTCTTGCAAGTTCCTGTTCCTGCTCCTGTGTGAGCAGCGGTGTCTTGCCTATCTCGGTCAAATACATCTTTACTGGGTCAGTATTTGAATTCTCGTTGTCGACATTCAGATTGATAACATTCTTGTCACCTTCACCATCAAATCTTTCGGTATCAAGGTTTTCTTCGTCTTCAATACCTTCGTCGTAGAAGTCTGTGATTTCATATCCCATTCCGTCGAGTGTTTCAAATACTTTTTCGACCTGGTCAATATCATAGTCTTCTCCGAATGCTGCCATGATGTCAGCGTTTGAAACTGAACCTTTGTTTTTTGCTTTTTCAAGCACCTTATTCAGTATTTCATTATTGAATGCCTGATCCTGTTCGGACTGGGGGAAATCGAATATGTCGAATTCGTCATCTTCTGTTTCAACAATCTCGTCCTTCGCAGAATCGTCATACAACTCGGCGCCCTGTTTGCTCTTTCTGATAATCTTCGGACCTTCAAGATCATCAAGTGTTACTTCTTCGTCGAGATCAAAGTCGTCTATTTCTTCTTCTTTCTTTTCTTCGACAGCAGGTTTTTCACTCTTTTTTGAAGATTTCTTTGGTGCAGAAGTCTTCTCTTCCTTTTTATCTTCAACTTCAGCGTTTTCTTTAGCAGATTTCTTTGAAGCTTTCTTTTTTGTTTCCTGCTTTGGTTCTTCTTTTACTTCAGATACCTCTTCGGCAACCTTCTTTGCTTTTTCTTTTGTTTCAGCTTTGCTGTCTGTTTTTGTCTTTTTTGAAGTGTTTTCAGTTGACTTGACAGCCTTTGCTTCTGTCTTGGGCTCTTCAACTGTTTTCTCAGACTTTTTAGCCTTTGCTTCAGCCTTGGGCTCCTCAACTGTCTTATCAGACTTCTTGGTTTTTGATGAAGACTTTGCTTTTACACTTTCTTCTTTCTTGACAGTGTCAGTTTCCTTGATGGTTTCTGCTTTTTTTGCTGTGCTCTTTTTCTTTGGAGCAGATGCCTCTTCGACAACTTCTTCTTTTGCAACTACTTCTTCAACTTTTTTCTTGCTTGCCATGTTAAAACCCCTTGTATATTCAATGTGTTTATTTTACGTTTTCTGAACTGACATCGGATTGTCAGTTGTTTTTCTTTTTCAGATCCATCAGCATTTGCAGATGTTTCAGAGGATCTTCTTCCTGTTTGAGCGCTTTTTCATGCTTTAAGTTTGCAGCCAATTGCGAGAGTATTTCCTCACCATTGTCCTTGAGTTCGCTCCTCCTCATTTTAATGCGCATAACGTAAGAAAACTCTCTTTCGTTAAGCATTCCGTTTAATGCGCCTTCTTCGAAAACCCCGTCCGACTCCGTCATGGCGACGAATATCCGTCTGTTGAATTCGGTAAGGAAATCTTCTTTTTTAAGATCTATTGTCCCGTCAATAACCGGTTTTATAAGATCCGTGTTGTTAAGCAAAACACTTAAGATTTCTTCTTCGATGCCTGCAACCTTAGGATTGCTTTCGAATTCCCTGTTGACCATGTCGCGGGCTTTTCTTGTTCCTGACAGAACAGATTCTTCGAATTTTCTTTCCTTTTTCCTCTTGTTGTACCTTCTTCGTTTTTCGACATCAAGTTTTATTGACTCGGCATTCACACCGGTTCTCTGGGCCAGTTTGCCTATGTAAACCTCGCGTTCGATTTCGCTTTCTATTTCCGAAAGGAAGTCACATGCCTCGCCGATTGCCCTTATCTTTTCTTCATCAACGTTGAAATTGTATTTCTTCTGAAGTTCATTCAGTATGAATTCTAGTTTTCCCGTGCTGCTTTTGACACATTCCTCAAATTTTGCTTTTCCGTATTTTTTAACGTACTCATCGGGATCCTTGGCATCGCCGTCGAGCCTCAGTATCTTAACGTTGACTGAGAGATTCTTGAACATCTCCAGGGCTCTCATCGTCGCATTCTGGCCCGCCTGATCATTGTCATAACACACAATTACAGTGTCTGTATACTTTGAAATCAGTCTTGCCTGATCTTCCGTCAGAGCTGTTCCCAAAGTGGCAACCGAGTTCGGAAAACCGCCAAGATTCATGCCTATAACATCCATGTATCCTTCACACAAAAGCAGGAATTCCTTGCAGGAAGATCTTGCATAATTGAGCGAATAAAGATTCTTGCCTTTTTTAAACACCAATGTATCTGAGGTGTTCAGATACTTCGGTTTGACATCGTCCTGGATAATTCTCCCCCCGAAACCAAGGACTCTTCCCATGTTGTCGACAATCGGGAATATAACCCTGCCTCCGAAATAGTCGTAATGTCTGCCGGATTCAGCCTG